>JAJFJI010000200.1 GCA_021774205.1 Nitrosomonas sp. | reverse complement strand
AGACGCATTCTTGTACACTGCAATGCTGTTACCACGAAGATTCATTCAGATTGCGCCATTTATCACCTTGCTGGGCACTGTTGCAGCTTTGGGAAAATTGGCGGTTAGTTCAGAACTAATCGCAATGCGCGTAGCTGGCCTCTCTCCGACCCGTATCAGCCTTGTACCACTGAGCGTCGGATTACTGCTACTGGTTTTTATAGCAGCACTGGAACAGTTTATTGCTCCCCAGTTGCAGCAAAAAGCAATTTCTTTTCGGGCAGTCGCACTGGGACAAACCGCAGAACTGGGCAGAAATCTTGGAATCTGGAGTCGCAATGAACAAAATATCTTACGAATCGGCGGAATGCAGCATGCCAAAAAAGCAATCGATATTGAGATTCTCCATTTCGATAAAGATAATCATCTGTCGGTACATATGCATGCCAAATTTGCAGACATCATCAGCGATGATCATTGGAAGCTAACTGACGTCACGGTCAGAACTTTTACCGAACAGAAAATCTACGCTACCAGCGCAAATTCAGTGAGTTGGAACTCATTCCTGAGTCCAGAAGATATCGCAACATTGACAAAACCACCCGAAAGTCTTTCACCCATTGAACTATTCCGGCATGTAGAATTCCTGCGCGCCACTGGTCAAGAAGCAGCCTCCTATGCGTTAGCTCTGTGGCGAAAAGCAGGCAGCGCAGTCATGACTATCGCAATGCTGCTACTTGCAATTCCTTTCATTTTTGGATCTATCCGCTCGGGTCTTGGTAATAAACTGGTTTTTGCCGCCATTACCGGAATTATTGTCTTCTTATTGGACCAAATTATTGCGAATGCGGGCCTGATATTGAACTTAAATCCCGCACTAACAGCGCTTTGCCCCGGTTTAATAATGATTCTACTGGCCATGCTTTGGCTACGGCGTATTTTTTGACCCGATGGTACTATTTCTATCATGAATAAAACATGCTCCTTCGATCATCGCCAACATGTAATGCAATTCTCCTTTTAAATTATGGCAATTATCCGTATTAAAAATTTGTTGTTGCGAGCTTATATTGGCTTCAAGGAAGAAGAATTAGCGAATAGACAAGATGTTATTATCAATATGGTAATTGATGTTGATCATGATAACGCGACAAAAAATGACGCTATTGATGGTTCATACAATTACCGAACCATCACTAAGCAAGTAATCTCCCTGGTACAGGATAAACAATTTAAAATGCTTGAAAAATTAACACAGTCTATTCTTGATGAAATCATGGCCAATAAAAATGTGCGTTTCGCCAAAGTAGAAGTTGATAAGCCACATGCATTAAGATTTGCTGAATCTGTTTCAATTGAATTAGAAGCTTCACGGTATAATCCTAAAAACTGCCGTTGATTGCACATAAAAACTAACCTAATAAATTATAAGCATGTTACGGTTTTAGAATGAACGATTGCATCATCGGTATTGGTTCGAACATCGACGCTGAGAATAATATTCAGAAATCGTTAGCCTTTCTGGGACAAGACGTTGAAATAATCGCCATATCCTCATGGGTGAAAACCGCGCCAATTGGCATCATCAATCAAAATGATTTCATTAATGGTGCCGTCAGAATCCGCACCACACTTTCGCAGGATAATTTAATTAATTATCTGAAAAAATTAGAAAACAAACTTGGCAGAGACCGATCTCTCCCAAAATTTGGCCCAAGAACCATTGACCTTGATATTGTGATTTGGAATAACATTGTTATAGACAAAGATTACTATACGAGGAATTTTATTAAGAATGCAGTCGATGAATTGTGGCAAGATTAGACTAGCCGATATTTATCGAGATTACCTTCGTCCTGTTGGCAATAATGTGCCATGGTGGCGACGCAATAACATCTGTTGTAAGCTGCACGGTGTCTGATTTGTGGTTAATTAAATAATTACTTACTTGCTGCCACTTGGCCGCGACTTTTTAAACATAAAATAACAATTTCTTTCATGTCGATAAAAACCTATATTTATATCGTCGGTGACAGTGAAACCGATCTCTGGGGATTAAGTGGCCGTGAACGTTTGCAGCGTATGATCGGGACTTCCAAACAGCCAATTACTGTGCTTAACGATCCGGAAAAAATACCTGGCCAAGCGTCTGCATTACTTTTATACGCAAGCTATCTATACGAACCCAGGGTATTGGCGTCATTGCTCGACATGCAAACGAATATGGTCTTATACAACGACAACAATGTTCCGGTCGCGGTTAGAACGGTTGGCAATCGGGTACACGGCGTGCTGTCAGGGCTCTTGCATAATGACAGCAGAACATTCACCACTTTGCCACGCTATACTGTTAAAGAATTGAGTCTGGGTTTCCAGCAAAACCTGAAAAAAAAGGACACGCCTTACGTATTACCGGTCAGCCAAAAAAATCGTAAAGCACTAGAATCGGAACTTTTTGCTGGATCGTATAAAGGGGTCACTGACCTAGTTACAAAATGGCTTTGGCCAGTACCCGCTTTTTGGGCCACGAAATTGTGCGTTCGTTATGGCTGGCAACCCAATCAGGTCACTCTGGCAAGCCTAGTTTTGGCTATCCTAGCCGGCATCGCTTTCTGGTTCGGCTATTACGGGATCGGCCTGATGATGGGCTGGATAATGACTTTTTTGGATACAGTGGATGGAAAATTGGCGCGCGTCACCATCACCTCAAGCCGTCTAGGTGATGTACTGGACCATGGACTGGATCTTATTCATCCGCCACTCTGGTACTGGGCCTGGGGCATTGGATTAGCAGCCACCATAACCCCCATCACCAATCTATCGCTCTTTGTATGGGTCATGTTTTTTGGCTATATTGGCGGTCGTTTATGTGAGGGTGCGTTCCAGTACTGGCTAGCATCATTTGATATATTCATCTGGCGACAACTGGATTCATTCAATCGATTGATTACCGCCCGACGCAACCCCAACCTAATATTGTTAACCTATGGTTGGATGATTGACCGGCCAGACATTGGTTTCTTGTTAGTAGTTGCATGGCATTTAATCTCTACACTTGTTCTTATCGGACGGCTAATCGCTGCCATACACACCAGAATTCGCCGAGGACCTTTAAAATCCTGGCTAGCCGATATCGATCCTGGTCGCGACAGAAAAATACTAGCAGTGAAAATTTTCACCCGTGCGCCGATTAGTTCTTAATGGCAGATCAACCGAGAATTGATGCCTTAAAAACCGGCACAACCCGAGTTGGAATACTTTTCAACCCCCTGAGTGGGCAAGCACGTAAACGTGAAAAGATCATTAGACAAACGCTAACAAAAATTCCTCACACCATTATTCAGGAAGCAACCAATGCTCCTGAATTCAAAACATCGATAAACAGTCTGTTACAAGCCGAAATCGATTTGCTGGTGATTGTCGGTGGAGATGGAACGATACATGCGGCACTGGATCTTCTGTTTACAACGCATCCACCTGAGAAATGGCCAATTTTGGCCATCGTCGCTGGTGGCACAACAAACAATACATCCCTGGATTTGGGTATTCGCGGCAAACCAGAACACGCCTTAAAACAGCTAAGTCACTTTCTATCACAACCACAACCACTTGCCCCTTCTTTGGTAAACCGCCCTGTATTATGTATTGAACAAACCGGTGCCAGCAAAATTTACGGCCTGTTCTTTGCTGCAGGGCTAGTAGCACGGGGCGTAAAATTCTCCAGAAGTAGCGTTAAACAATTGGGAATCACGGGCGGAATTTTCACCTTATTTATCATGTTACGTACGCTTGTCGGCATGATATTCGGGCAACGCCAAAGTGAATGGGCACCTGTCGAAATAGCGATCACTGAACCCACTGGAAAAGTCCGCAACGGAACCTATCTATTTTTGCTCGTCAGCGCATTGGATTCCCTGCTACTGGGCATCCGTCCCTACTGGGGAAAAGAACCCGCGCCACTTCATGTTACGATGGTGGATCAACAACGCAAGCACCTCTGGCGTTCATTGTGGCCGTTACTATCAGGACATGGTCACAGACTAAAAGAACAAAATGGTTATCATAGCCAAAATGTTAATGCCATAGAATTAATCATCGACGACGAATATATTATAGATGGCGAGCTCTATCGAGCAACCAGACAGAATGGCCCGCTACGCATCTCAGCAACTGACCCGATCACCTTTTTAGTCATATAATCAGACGATAATGACAAATAACGTACCAGCACCCGCCCCAATGCCACCTGCCGAATTGATAGCCACGGTAACATCACAGAGCGGCAGCCCTGTACCAATAGATTTTACAATTCTGGCTGAAGCGCTGATTGCACGCTTTGGCCAGTCGCTTGATGCCGTCATTCTTTACGGCTCTTGCCTGCATTCCTGCAGCCTCGATGACGGTATCGCTGATCTCTACGTGGTCGTCGATAATTATCGTCATGCGTACTCAGAACGTCATCTAGCCCTACTCAACGCATGGCTGGCGCCCAATGTGTTTTACCTTGAAGTATCCAGTCAGAAAAAAACGTTGCGCGCCAAATATGCCGTCATTTCTATGGCTGATTTTGAACAGGGAACCCGCCATTGGTTCCATTCCTATCTCTGGGCGCGCTTCGCTCAACCATCACGTATACTCTATGCACGGAATGAACCCAGCCTTCAGCGTATCCATGAAGCCCTTGCATATGCCGTTGTGACATTTCTTAAGTCCACTGTGGCGACCCTCGGCAATTGTGAAATCAATGTAGAAGAAATATGGACTCGCGGTTTAATGCTTACCTACGCAGCAGAATTGCGTCCAGAGCAGGAAACACGTGCACGCTATCTTGCGCAACGCAACCTGGATGATTATACACAGCTGACTACCGCTGCCAGACCTGCATTAACAGCAATACTTACACCATTGCCAAATGGGGATTATCATTGCCTCGTCAACGCGACTGATTGCCGCCGCGCAGTAAGACGCTGGCGCCTCCGGCGCTGGCAAGGACGCATCCTCTCCATCTTGCGATTAACAAAAGCGACCATTACTTTCCGGGATTGTTTAGATTATGCGGCATGGAAGATTGAGCGGCATACAGGTATTCAAGTTGAGATCACTCCTATGCTTCGTCGCCATCCCGTGCTTTGGGGTTACAAAGTCATGTGGCAACTACTCCGACGTGGCGTATTACGTTGACTAATTTTCGTACTTTCTACATATAACTAACTGTAAAAATAGATAATTTATCTAGAGATAAAAATGATAAACTGTTACTTATAAAACACTTTTTCAGGAGACATCTATGAGTTATCCGCAACGTTTACTTATTCTTTGCATATTTTTTGCGCTGACAGCTTGTTCAACCATGTACTACGGTGGCCTGGAAAAAATTGGTATTCCTAAACGCGATGTGATGGTCTATCGCGTTGAAAAAGCACGGGATACACAGGAAGAAACCAAGGAGCAATTCAAATCCGCATTGGAACAATTTACCGTCGTTACCAATTTCAAGGGTGGTGATCTTGAAGCTGTTTACAATAAATTAAACAATGAATATGAAGCAAGTGTTGACAAAGCCGAAGAAGTCAATGCGCGTATTGCGGATATAGAGGATGTCGCAGAAGCCTTATTTGTGGAATGGAAAGAGGAAATCACACAGTACAGTAGCGCTTCACTTAAACGCAGCAGCCAACAAAAGCTGGATGCTACCAAAACACATTACCAGCAACTTATCGTTTCAATGAAAAAAGCGGAAGCTAAAATAAAGCCTGTTTTGCGCGTATTCAAGGATCAGGTGATGTTCCTCAAGCATAACCTCAATGCCCGTGCCATTACGTCATTAAAAGGAGAACTGGGCGCTATCGAATCAGATGTGTCAGCGCTAATTGTTTCAATGGAACAATCCATTAATGAAGCGAATGCTTTTATTGATACGATGGAGAACAAGTAGCGCTCAAGGTCATTCATCATCCAGGCAATCCAAGACTTATTTTATCCTAAATAACCCCCTATGGCTTATATTCTGATTGTTGATGACCAAGAAATACATCGGCTTATACTACGAACATTGCTTCAGGATAATGGTTACCAAGTAAAGGAAGCCGTCAACGGAAAAGAAGCGCTGGAAAAAGCTCGGCTCGCCCCCCCCGATCTCATTGTCTCAGATCTGTTAATGCCAGTAATGGATGGCTACACGCTGCTATGGCATTGGAAAAAAGACGAAAAACTAAGATCAGTTGGCTTCATTGTCTATTCAGCCACCTACTTGCGACAAAAGGATCAACAACTCGCACGAGATCTAGGCGCAGATGCTTTTATCATAAAACCTGCGAAATCAGAGTCACTTATTTCCCAAATTAAGAAAATTCTAGACAGCAACAAGCGCCGCGAGATAATGCATGGCGACAAAAAAATGCTGTTCATGACTTACCATGAAATACTCGTCAAAAAATTAGAAGACAAAATGATGCAGCTCAGGCAAGTCAATAAAAAATTGGAGAAAGATAATACTGCGCGCAAGCAGACTGAAGAAAAATATCAGCGAATAGCGGAACGCCTGTCGCTGGCAACAAGTAGTGCAGGTATCGGTGTATGGGAATGGGACGTCATCAACAATAAATTTAATTGGGATAACCAGATGTGTCGCCTGTATGGCATCAAAACAGAAAATTTTGATGGTGAATATGATACTTGGAAGAAATACATTGTTGCAGAAGATACCAAGCAGAGTGATGCTATGGTTGAAGCTGCGCTAAAGGGAAAACAAAATTTAATGACAGAGTTCCGAATTCGTTGGCCGGATAACTCCGTACACTTTATTGCAGCTGCCGCCAAAACCATCCAGGATGAGAAAGGGCACCCATTGCGGATGGTTGGCATTAACTACGACATTACCAAACATAATGAAACGGAATTAGCTTTACTTAATGCCAAGGAAAATGCGGAGAAAACTTCAACCGAACTTTATACCTATCTCTTGGCTATTGGCCAGCTTGCTCTCGTCTCCGTTGCCGACCATACCGGACACATCATCCAGGTCAACGATAAGTTCTGCGAAAGCACGGGTTACAGTCAAAAAGAATTACTTGGACAAAATTACCGCATTCTTAATTCCGGCACGCATCCTAAAAGCTTTTTCACTAAAATGTGGACAACTATTACTGATGGCAACACCTGGAATCATGAAATCTGCAATCGGAAGAAACAGGGTCAACTGTATTGGATAAATTCGACTATCGTACCACTTAAGGATCGCACTGGAAAAATCACCCGTTTTATATCGGTTGAAGTTGATATTACGGCACACAAACAAAAGGAAGCCGCACTCAAGGAACGCCTAAAAGAAACCAACTGTCTTTATGCGATACGTCACGATATGCTGAAACAATTACCGACTAAGGAATTTTGTGAAAGAATTATTGGTCACATCATTCCTGCCATGCAGTTTCCAGAACTTACGGCTGTTGCAATTCAATTGGCAGACAAAAAATTTACCTCCAAAAATTTTCATGAAGGCTTATCACATGGACTCCAAACAAAGATTGTGGCTAACAGCGCAGTCTGTGGCGAACTGCAAGTATTTTATACTGAAAACGAAGCTTTTATAACACCCGAGGAACCAAATCTCATTAATGCAATTGCGAATGATCTGCAACTATGGCTGGAACGCAAACAAATCGACGATGCCAAGGAAAAAAGTGAAGCACTAATCTGGCAACAAGCCAACTTTGATGCATTAACTGGTTTGCCGAACCGCCGTATGTTTCAGAACCGACTAGAGCAAGGAATAAAAAAAACCAAACGTTCTGGGCTGCCTTTTGCCTTAATGCTATTTGACCTTGATCACTTCAAACAGGTTAATGACACCTTTGGACATGGTAGCGGTGATATTTTGCTAAAAGATGCAGCCAAACGCTTGAATAGCTGCGTGCGTGAAACTGACTTCACTGCTCGACTTGGTGGAGATGAGTTTATTGTTATCCTAAATGAACTCGAAAATCCCAAAATCGTAGAACGCGTTGCTCAAAAGATTTTATCTAAACTGGCAGAACCGTTTCAGATCAATAATGAAGTCGCCTATGTATCATCCAGTATCGGCATCGCTTTCTATCCAGAAAATGGGAACGACATTGACACACTACTCAGTAATGCTGACCAGGCGATGTACGCCTCTAAAAACCGAGGACGCAATTGTTTCTCCTATTTTACCCCGTCGATGCAAAAATCAGCGCAAGCTAGGTGGCGGCTTATTGATGACTTGCGCAATGCCTTATCCAATAACCAGTTCCAGGTTCATTATCAACCGATTGTGGAACTTACCACAGGGATGGTCCACAAAGCAGAAGCACTGATACGCTGGTACCACCCGACACATGGCATGATTAGCCCTACTGAATTTATTCCCGTCGCTGAAGAAACCGGCATGATAGTCAGTATCGGTGACTGGATATTTCGCCAGGTGGCTGATCATGTAAAAAAATGGCGCTCATCCTCCCACGCATCGCTCCAGATCAGCATCAATGTTTCACCCATACAATTCCATAATCAGGATTGCGATCTAAATACCTGGTTCAATCATCTTCATCTACTTGGGTTGCCTGGTCAAAGCATTGATCTAGAGATTACCGAAGGATTGCTACTTGACACCAATACAAATGTAATTCATCAACTGCTCTTGCTGCGAGATGCAGGCATTCAAGTATCAATCGATGATTTTGGAACCGGGTATTCATCCCTGTCCTATCTTAAAAAATTCGATATTGACTATCTAAAAATTGATCAATCTTTTATTCATAACCTAACCGATGAATCTGACGATATGGCACTGTCGGAAGCGATTATTGTCATGGCACACAAATTAGGATTGAAAGTCATTGCTGAAGGAATAGAAACAGTCCAACAAAGGGACTTGTTACTTGCCGCAGGTTGTGATTATGGCCAAGGTTATTTTTTTTCTAAACCTTTGCCACCCGAAGAATTCGAGAATTTATTAGGATCAGTGTCACAACGTCTCATTGTTTAGATACCACGAAAACACTATTTCTACCCCTAAAAAGGGAAATTATCTCAGAAAACTGAAAACGCTTGAAATCGCATTGACAAATCAACGGCTTTTATATCTTTTGTAAGACTACCAATAGAAATTCTATCGACACCCGTATCTGCGACAGCACTGACATTTTCCAATGTAATGTTTCCAGATGCTTCCAGTACTGCATGCTCACCCACTAATTGCCTGGTTACAATAACGGCTTCACGCAAATGATTCAGGCTAAAATTATCCAGTAGCACCATTTCTACGCCAGCCTTAAGCGCGACACGCAACTCATCAAGTGTCTCCACTTCAATTTGGATAAAAATTTTTGACGACGCAATTTTTTTTGCGCGCATCAACGCCTGTTCAATACCCCCGGCCGCAATAATATGGTTTTCTTTGATGAGAATACCATCATACAAACCAAAACGATGGTTAACACCGCCACCGCATTTGACCGCGTATTTCTGTGCAAAACGTAAACCGGGTAATGTCTTGCGTGTATCCACAATGACTGCGCTTGATCCTGATATTGCATCCACATAACGTCGGGTAAGTGCAGCGACCGCGGACAATGCCTGCAAAAAATTTAATGCGGTGCGTTCCGCGGTTAATAATGTTCGCGCATGCCCCTTTACCTCGCATATCTTCTGTTCCGCATAAATTGTTTCGCCATCTTTGGCAAACCAATGTATTACGGTATCTGGCACAAGTTGCAAAAAACATGCTTCAAACCATCGGGTGCCGCATAAAATCGTGTCTTCCCGGCTGA
>JAJFJI010000199.1 GCA_021774205.1 Nitrosomonas sp. | reverse complement strand
TGCATGAGTTTAATCAATAAGCCAATGGCCAAGAAGCCAAACGCTAATCCTTTGCCACCAAAACTTGGCAGATTACTGCGCGAATCAAGCTGGTTATTGCTCGTAGGCGCTGCACTTTATCTTTTCCTGATATTTTATAGTTACGATCGTGCCGACCCTGGCTGGTCACATAGCGGCAATCTTGATCAGTTACAGAACGCAGGCGGTTATGTTGGCGCATGGCTAGCTGATCTTCTGCTGTATTTATTTGGCATTTCAGCCTGGTGGTGGGTATTATTTTTCCTCGCTGCAGTATTATGGAGTTACGGTCGAATTGAGATGGCAGGCGTATTTGACAGGCGATCACTGCTACTCTCTGCGATTGGTTTTATCACGCTGCTGATTGCCAGTAGCGGACTTGAATCACTACGGTTTTATACGATTGAAGCAGCATTACCACAAATGCCAGGAGGGGTAGTCGGTGCACTCATTAGCAAAAATATGTGGCAAATACTGGGTTTTACTGGTGCAACATTAACGCTATTAATATTAATGGCTATTGGTTTCAGCCTTTTTACTGGCTTGTCATGGATACGTTTAGTTGAAAGAATTGGCGGTGCAATAGAAGATTATTTTATCCATATAAAAATCCTATTACAAACAAAACGCAATAAAAATACGGACATCGTGTTGCCAAATAATCATGAAGAATTAATCGAAAGCGAAAAAAAACAATTAGAAGAACACCCGCCAATACATATCGAACTACCCGCCGCTACCATCACAAAATCAACGCAAATTACAAAAGAAAAACACACGCCACTGTTTTCTGATCCGCCTGACTCACCATTACCACCATTAGATTTATTGGATGAAGCACAACAAAACGTTGAAATATTATCCAAAGATAAACTTGAATTCACGTCACGCTTGATTGAGCGCAAACTAAAAGAATTCGGTGTCCAAGTAAAAGTAGTTGCCGCCTACCCCGGACCAGTTATCACGCGTTACGAAATTGAACCCGCTATTGGCGTTAAAGGCAGCCAAATCATTAACTTGGCAAGGGATCTGGCTCGCGCATTGTCTGTCACAAGCATACGCGTGGTTGAAACAATTCCTGGAAAAACCACCATGGGGCTAGAAATTCCCAACCCCAAACGGCAAATGGTGCGCCTGAAGGAAATACTTAGTTCACAAGCTTATGCAGATACCACATCACCCTTAACAATTGCATTAGGCAAAGATATCAGTGGCCGCCCGGTGGTCTCAGATTTGGCAAAAATGCCCCATGCATTAGTAGCAGGCACTACCGGTTCAGGCAAGTCGGTTGCAATCAATGCCACCATCTTGAGCCTTATTTACAAGTCATCACCGGATCAGGTTCGTCTGATTTTGGTTGATCCAAAAATGCTAGAATTATCAGTCTATGAGGGTATTCCACATTTATTAGCACCCGTGGTTACTGATATGCGTGAAGCAGCCAATGCTTTGCGCTGGTGTGTTGCGGAGATGGAAAGGCGTTACAAGTTAATGTCATCTCTCGGTGTCCGTAATTTAGCCGGCTATAATCAAAAGGTGCGTGATGCCATTAAAAATGAGGAACCATTAGTTAATCCGCTCAGTCTGACGACTGAAACACCCGAACAATTGGAAGAATTGCCGCTAATCGTTGTCGTCATTGATGAATTGGCCGATATGATGATGGTTGTCGGAAAAAAAGTTGAACAATTGATCGCCAGACTGGCGCAAAAAGCGCGAGCCGCTGGCATTCATTTGCTACTTGCTACCCAACGACCTTCTGTCGATGTGATTACCGGTCTTATCAAGGCGAATATTCCAACAAGAATTGCCTTCCAGGTATCCAGCAAGATTGATTCACGCACGATTCTTGATCAGATGGGTGCAGAAGCATTACTTGGCCAGGGCGATATGCTCTATTTACCGCCCGGCAGTGGTTACCCGCAACGCGTACACGGCGCTTTTGTCGCAGATCACGAGGTCCATAAGGTAGTGGAATATCTTAAGGAACATGGTGAACCGCGTTATGTAGAAGAAATACTCAACACGGAAGAAGAAGAAAGTAACAACGAAAATAGTGGTCAAGGCAGGCAAGCTAATGGCGAAACAGATCCCCTGTATGACGAAGCGGTTGCTATCATTATGAAATCACGTCGCGCCTCAATCTCACTGGTACAAAGGAATTTACGGATCGGCTATAATCGTGCTGCACGGATCATTGAGGAAATGGAGCGAGCAGGTATTGTTTCTTCCATGCAAAGTAATGGCAACCGTGAGGTATTGGTCCCTTCGAGAAACGAATAATAACCACTTTTCACTCACACCCGTTTAAGAAAAACATATGACTTACACTCGCTGCACCTTCTTTGCTCTACTGCTTTGCCTGCTTCCCGTTGCGGCAATGGGAAGTGCAATAGAAAGCCTGAAAACTTTCATTCAGGAAGCGCAAACCGTGCGCGCGACATTTTCACAAACTTTACTCGATAAACATGCGCGTACCCTACAGGAATCCAGTGGCACCATGCTATTTGAACGACCCGACAAATTTCGTTGGACATATGAAAAACCTTACGAACAATTGATTGTCGGTGATGGTGCCAAAGTCTGGTTTTACGACCAGGATCTCGACCAGGTCACGGTACGTCAGCTTGACCTGGCGATTGGCAGTAGTCCCGCGGCTTTGCTGGCTGGCAACATTGACATAGAAGCCAATTTTGAGTTGGTTGAAATCGGACGCAATGATCAAATTGAATGGCTGGAAGCTACACCTAAAACCAATGAAAGTGTTTTTGAAAAAATCCAATTAGGATTCTCTCTGGAGGGAGCCTTAGAAATAATGACGCTACGCGATAATTTTGGCCAAACCACGCTGCTTATCTTCTCAAACCTGGATAAAAATCCTGAGCTACCCGCCGACTTATTTAAATTTACTCCTCCTGATGACGCGGACGTAATTAGTGACTGATTTTTTCGCAGAGCCGAACCCCGTTGCACCACTGGCCGAGCAATTACGCCCGAAGAAACTGGAAGAGATTATCGGTCAAGCACATTTGCTGAGCACTGGCAAGCCATTGCGGCTTGCATTTGAATCAGGCAAACCACACTCAATGATTTTATGGGGCCCACCCGGCACAGGAAAAACGACATTGGCACGCTTGATGTCAATCGCATTTGATGCTGAATTCGTTGCTTTATCAGCCGTTTTATCGGGTGTAAAGGATATACGGCAAGCAATTGAACAGGCACAAAACACATTGCAGCAGATCGGTCGTCACACCATCCTGTTTGTCGATGAAGTCCATCGTTTTAATAAAGCACAACAGGACGCGTTCCTGCCATACGTTGAACAAGGCATTGTAACCTTTGTCGGTGCAACCACAGAAAATCCCTCATTTGAAGTTAATAGCGCATTGCTGTCACGCACCCAGGTATACTCACTGACCGCTTTGTCAAAAGATGAACTGAATACGCTTTTTATACGCGCAAAAAAAACGACACTACAAACATTAAATTTCTCTGATGACGCAAAAAATTTACTCATAGAATTTGCCGATGGTGATGCCAGGCGTTTACTGAATTTACTTGAACAAATAAAAAACGCAACTGACGTTACAGGAAGCTTAATAATCGACGTTGAATATGTCCGCAACTCACTATCTCGCAATACACGCAGTTTTGATAAAGGTGGGGATGCGTTTTACGATCAAATTTCAGCGCTGCATAAATCAATCCGCGGATCGTCACCGGATGCCGCACTTTACTGGATGTGCCGAATGCTCGACGGTGGCGCTGATCCGCTTTATATTGGACGACGATTAATTCGTGCCGCAACAGAAGATATAGGCGTGGCTGATCCGCGTGCATTGCGAGTCGCGCTTGATGCCTGTGAAACTTATGAGCGCCTGGGCAGCCCGGAAGGTGAACTTGCATTGGCGCAAGCAGTACTTTATCTTTCCTGTGCACCAAAAAGCAATGCTGCTTATCTGGCCTACAAGAAAGTCCGATCTTTTATTGGCCATGACAAATCGCGGAGTGTACCAGTGCATTTGCGAAATGCACCTACTAAGCTAATGAAAAATTTGGGATTTGGACAAAATTATCGCTATGCTCACGACTTTCCAGAAGCCTATGTAGCAGGAGAAAATTACTTTCCTGATAACATGCCGGCGGTCAATTTTTATCAGCCAACAACTCATGGACTGGAAAATAAGATTCTGGAAAAATTGGCGCATTTACGAGAGCTGGACAAACAAGCAAAGCATTTGAATAACACTTGACAAGCACTTGTCGGCAAACGATAAGTCTATTTATTTTACATGTTAGAAATACATCAATTACGCACTGACCTGGAAAATGTCTGCAAAATCCTCGCTAAACGCAACTACACTTTCCCCGTTGCAGCGTTTAACTCACTCGAGGCGGATCGCAAAGCAATCCAGACTTATACCCAGGAACTGCAAGCAAAACGTAATACCGTATCAAAAAATATTGGTATTGCAAAAAGCAAAGGGGAAGATATCACCGCTATTCTGGCTCAAGTAGCGAATCTTGGCGATGAACTAAAACAAGCTGAAACGCAGCTTGAGCTAATTCAAAATAAGTTACAGCAGATTTTGCTGGGAGTCCCCAATCTGCCACATGAAAGCGTTCCAAAAGGCGACAGTGAAACTGATAATGTGGAAATACGCCGCTGGGGAACGCCACGACGCTTTGATTTTGAGATAAAAGACCATGTCAGTATTGGCGAACACCTGGATTTACTGGATTTCGAAGCTGCCGTTAAATTGAGTGGCGCACGTTTTAATGTCATGAAAGGCGAACTTGCACATCTACACCGGGCGTTGACGCAAT
>JAJFJI010000198.1 GCA_021774205.1 Nitrosomonas sp. | reverse complement strand
CAAAAACCGTTTCAACAGCCAGACCAGGATCAGGAAATTAATAATTTGCGCCGAAACGGTAATCCAGTCAATCGCCATCCACTAGCCTCCCGATTGCGATATCACATGATCCCAAAAAGGATTGGCGAAAATCAGGATCATAGCAACCACGAAACAATAAATGGCAGTGGATTCAATCATGGCCAGCCCTACAAACAACGTGCGTGTAATAGTGGCGGCTTCGTCTGGTTGCTGAGCGATAGCGCTCAAGGCTTGCGCCACCGCGCGCGCTTCACCGAACGCCGGGCCGATGGAACCAATGGCAATGGTTAATCCAGCAGTAAAAATCGAGATCATGCTGATAAGTGCAATGTTGTCCATAAAGCCTCCTTGATACGGATTGAGCTTTCTTTTTAGTTAGCTCAGCGTATTGCGTTTTGTTTTATTACCTAAAAACGGAAAAGATGAATATGAAATTTTATATGATGAAGGTTAACCTTTTTATGTAAATTTCTAATTTTTGTTATTTTTCTGCATTATCCTAAAAATCGCAGTTGACCGTTACCAACGAAAACTAACCGCAATTCGGGTGTGGTCGTCGCTGTTTTGTAGAAGGAGCCGCCTGTTCATGACAATTTGATGGCGCAGTATCAGGCAAACCTTATTATTGCGCCGCATAGAATCTAGACAACGCTTGCTTAATCAAATTGCAGAAAATAGTTATAATTTTTTTGAGTATCGCCTATTTAATCAAGTTAAGGGTGATTTGATTAAATGAAATTGCAAATATTCAGACCATCGCAGTAACTGTTAAGGTTGCTCCTAAAATTCGTCAGTTCAAGGCGTAAAATGTGAGTTTACACGTGACAATGATCATTTTGTAACACCGAAATGGCGGATGTTAGGGGTAAGCAGAATAGTTACATGAAATTTTCAGGATCAGTATGGTAAGGGTGGGTAAGCTTGCGTCAAAGTTTTTGATATCTTCATCGTTGTTCATCTATGCTGCGGCATATTGCACTTGCGCGTTATGACATAACGGAACAGGAAAGGCTCGAAGGCGTGTTCATAACGGTAAATGGCATCATTTTCCCAGTGCTACCCGTTTGAAGCACTTGGCCCGCTACCACATGATGCCTGGTCAAAAAAATAGCTTTGATGTTTTGATTGTGGTAGAAAGAATGTTCTAGGAAGACGGTATCGGTAAATTGTAATGACTATTGACCTGACTGCAATCACCACATTTTTACGTGCACAATTACCTAATTTATTGGCGCTGTATCATTTTGGCAGCCATGCAAAAGGCGCGGCTGATACGCACAGTGATGTGGATTTGGCGGTTTTGGTGGATGGAAAAGTTGATTCAATTGTATTATGGGCGCTGGCACAACAATTGGCAGACAAGATTGGCTGTGATGTCGATCTGGTTGATTTGCGGGCAGCCAGTACGGTGATGCAATATCAAATCATTACCACTGGCCAGTGTTTATGGGCAAGCGATGCGCGGGCTGTGATATATGAAAGTTTTATTTTGAGCGAAAAGACCGCATTGGATACGTTGCGTAAGGATTTATTATCTGACATTGAGCGGGATGGCAGCGTCTATGGCCGATGATGTATTGCTTAATAAAGCGGCAACCATTGAGCGGTGTGTGGCGCGTGCGCGGGATGAATACCTGCGTGACCCCACTACTTTTACCCGCGATTTTACCCGGCAGGACGCGGCCATTTTAAATATCCAGCGTGCATGTGAAGCTTCTCTGGATATGGGGCAACATCTTATCCGGCGGGATAAGCTGGGCGTGCCACAAAGTGCGCGTGATATTTTTACCCTATTGGCGCAAGCCGGCTGGATAACGGGTGAATTAGCCGCTGCACTTCGACGTATGGTTGGGTTTCGTAATATTGCTGTACATGATTATCAAACATTGCAATTGGCGATTACTGTTGCGATCATCGAACATCATCTGGATGAGTTTTTGCAATTCTCAAAAGCGCTACTCTTGCATGATGCGAATACCCATTAAACCTAAATTTTGATGAGGCGATAAGTGGTCTGAAAAATTTAGAAATACGAAAACCACCGACGCCATTGATTAATGTTGAATACGATCTAATGAAATGGTGTTTTGCGCATTAATGGCGCTACACTTTCGACATTCCCAATATCTCCATATTGGATAACTGCAAGTAGCTATCGTTAATCCGCACATGACAACCGCGAGATATACGAAAGATTCTGATAATCTCCCGTTTGTCAAAATTACGATCATGGCTTGTGTTTGTTGTGAAACTGATTCGACACTTTCTGCGTACATCGCGAGATCAGCAAATGCCATCAGTAACTGCTCAAAGAAGGCGAAGACCATCCGAATTGCAAACAGAGAGAAAAGAATGTAAAAAACAACAATAAGTATAATGACAAACAAATTAATTTTACGATCTATAAAATGGGAAGATACGATTACGCCAATTGAAATCGCGCCCCACCATTGGATCAAGTTGATCATCTCATTCCGCCTTTCCACCGTCAAATAAAGCAATTCGTATTCTGTCATATTTTTTCTCACTAAAAATTGAGTAAGTAATTATTTAGGCTCTGGTCGTTATTAATTTGGGCGAATATACGTTAGTCATTAAATTTGTCCGTTGATTACTTCAGTTTTCAATTAAGACAATGAGATGTGCAATCAGGCCTTGCATTATACAATTATTGTTAAACCTAAAATCCTCAGTTGACCGCGACAGTAATAAGTCACTTCATGAAAAGAAGGCTCCTATTTTTCACTATGACACGCACCTTTAAGGTGTGGAACGCGATGCTGCTGATAGCACGCCGTTCTTTCATTTTTTCTGCGTTGCAATTCGTTGACATAACGAGTTATACCGTCTCATTGCACCTTGCTAAAAAGAAGCAATAACGCACGCTAAACACCAGCCAACTGAGGATTTTAGGTTTAATTCTAGCGTCCAATGTTACTCAAGTATGATAGGTTACAAACAATGCTAATTTATCAATCATAAAAATTATGGTTAACGCATATCAGGATTATTTTGATGCGCTAGGTTTTAAAGAATCATCCAGTATTCCCGGTGGTGTTCAGAATTATGATATTGAAAACAGGTTCGGTTTCATTGGAAAGTATCAGTTCGGTGAAGCCGCGCTTTTCGATTTGGGTTATTACGGCCTTGATAGTAGTGACAGCAATTTATTTAAAAATGATTGGGTAGGAAACTGGTCGGGAAAAGACGGTGTCAATAGCAAGCAGGATTATCTTGCTAACGGTGCAGTCCAAGAAACCATGGTTCGTGACTGGCATGTGCTTTTATGGAACAGAATACAGTTTTTGGAGCTTGAAAAATATGCCGGCCAGACTTTAAATGGCCAGCAAATTACACTTTCTGGCATGTTGGCTGCTTCGCATCTGATCGGTGCAGGAAGCCAGTCATCTGATGTTGCCGGTTTGAAAGGTTATTTGCTGTCAGGTGCGGTGTTCAGTCCGGAAGACGGTAATGGCACTACTGCAAATGAGTTTATGACGGCTTTCGAAGATTTTCAGACCCCTTTCTTTGTTGATCACAGTAACGCCGAAAGCATTAGGGGTGGGGCAGGAAGAGATATTTTGACGGGCTTTGGCGGAGACGACACGTTAATCGGCGAGGAAGGTATCGATGCTGCAATTTACGGCAGTCAATCTGCTGATTACGATATTGCACAACAATCTGATGAAGTATGGCTAATTAGACAGTTGAATGGTGGGCCAGATGGCACGGACATTATTGCCGGTATTGAACGCATTCAGTTCTCTGATCAATTGCTGGCGCTTGACTTCAACGGAAACGCAGGTTTAATCGCAAAAACACTGGGTGCGGTATTTGGACCGGCAGCGTTGTCAAACCAGACTTTCGCTGGCATTGGGTTAAATTTGCTTGATGACGGTATGCGCTATGACGCATTGATGCAGATTGCGATCAACGCGGCGCTTGGTGCTGATGCGACAAATCATACCGCGGTGGTCGATTTGTTATATGAAAATGTGGTGGGTGTTGCTCCCTCTGCAGCTGATCAGGCATTTTATGTTGATTTGTTGGATACAGGTGTACATACCGTCGCTTCCATTGGAATCTTCGCAGCAGAGACCGTACTTAACCAGGAAAATATTAATCTTGTGGGTTTGTCCCAGACGGGTCTGGCGTATCTGCCGGTTACTGGATCTTAATAATAATATTCAATTTCAGCAGGTTCCATCGTCACGATTCTATCGTGCTGCGAAATTACCTAAAAATCTGTCAAGTTTTTTGGGAATTGTCATCAAAAATTTTGGCGGAAGGCTTCCCAGTCCGAGCATTTTGTATAGGCTTCGTTATTTAACATCTTCTTAGAAGTATCGGGAAGATGTTGTATTATCCATTGCAACAGATAAAACTGGAATCGGCTCAAGGTGTATCCGGCATAATGTTGAAAAATTTTTTCCTTTCCGGTTAATGCCCACCGAAAAACCCGTTCGCCGCTATCACTGATGTAATCCACAAAAGGGAGATGCAGTTTGCGTATCAATTTTTCGCGCAACCATTCACTTTTGGCAACCATTGCCGGATGACGGACAAGATGAATAAAACCGGCATTATTCAACAAAGTTCCAG
>JAJFJI010000197.1 GCA_021774205.1 Nitrosomonas sp. | reverse complement strand
CATGATGTTGCGTTGCAGAATTTGCCGGTTATGTTTGCTATCGATCGTGCTGGATTGGTTGGTGCGGATGGCCCGACGCATGCAGGTAGTTTTGATTTGTCCTATTTGCGATGTATCCCAAATATGGTCGTAATGGCACCTACTGACGAAAATGAATGCCGGCAGATGCTTTATACGGCATTTCAAATGGATGTGCCAACCGCGGTTCGCTATCCACGCGGCACAGGAAAAGGTGCGGTAGTACAAAGAGAGATGCAGGCATTACCAGTTGGACGCGGCGAAATTTGTCGCCAGGGACAAAAGATCGCATTTCTTGCCTTTGGCAGTATGTTGACGCCATGCCTGGAAGCTGCTGAGGAATTAAACGCCACAGTGGCGAATATGCGTTTTGTTAAGCCATTGGATAATGACCTGGTTGCATCACTTGCAGCCGATCACAACTTGCTGATAACCGTTGAGGAAAATGCCATTATGGGTGGCGCAGGCAGCGCAGTTTTGGAATCATTGGAAAGCAATGGGTTCAGTGTCAAAGTACTGCAATTAGGGCTGCCAGATCATTATATTGACCAGGGCGATCATGCTCAGATGCTGGCTGATTGCGGATTGGACAAGACTGGCATCATGAAATCCGTTGAAGAAATGTTGTCCAAATAGGGGTCACAACACCTAACAACAGAGATTAGTCGGGCGTTTGGGTGCGCGATTGAAGCTGCAACACTTTGAATATAAGTTACTTGAAAAAATATAATACATTTTTCAGGTGGCCCCGGGAATTTTTAAAATTCTATGGAATCTATCACTAAGATTGGGCGTTAATGTCGGTTGCTGAATTGGCGCTGTTCAAGCACAACTAAATTTTTACGCCTTTTGTGAGAATCGATAACATGAATAAACAGGTAGATTTGCCCATTGCCGATGTGCAAAGTACATTGGATACCAGACGTATCGCCATTGACCGGGTTGGCATTAAGGCGATTCGTCATCCGGTAAAAGTCGCCGATAAAGATGGTGGCGTACAGAACACCGTTGCTGTTTTTAACATGTATGTGAATTTGCCACATAATTTCAAAGGCACGCACATGTCTCGTTTTGTGGAAATACTCAACGGCAACGAGCGTGAAATTTCCGTGGAATCCTTTGAAAGTATTCTGCGCACGATGATGACAAAACTGGAAACTGAGTCAGGACATATAGAAATGACTTTCCCGTATTTTATCAATAAATCTGCACCCATTTCTGGGGTGAAGAGTTTGCTGGATTATGAGGTAACTTTTATTGGTGAAATTAAAAAGAATCAATATGAATTTACAATGAAGGTCGTCGTGCCAGTAACAAGCTTGTGCCCATGCTCAAAGAAAATTTCTGATTATGGTGCACACAATCAGCGTTCTCATGTGACAATTTCTGTGAGTACCAATTGTTTTGTCTGGGTTGAGGATATTATTCGTATCGCTGAAGACCTGGCGTCGTGCGAACTCTATGGCCTGTTAAAACGTCCGGACGAAAAATATGTGACCGAGCGGGCCTATGACAATCCAAAATTTGTTGAAGACATTGTGCGGGATGTTGCCGAAGTACTGAATAATGATGGACGTATTGATGCCTATATTGTGGAATCGGAGAATTTTGAGTCGATTCACAATCATTCTGCTTATGCCTTAATTGAGCGAAACAAAGTTGGCAATCCAAATAATTAATTTGGTTATTTATTTAGTCTAAAGGTCTGCTAAGATAAGTGCCAATGCGCTGAAAAGGTAAACCACAAGCCAAAAATGGGACGGTATCCTTTTAATCTGCATGATGCAATGACAGCAACTTTGATTGGATAACGATTAAGATCGATTGAGCCTAAGGTGGATCAAGTGATAGTTCTTATTCTGTAATGGCTGCTAGTATTTCTGCAGATTTTCGATATGACTTTAGCTCAGCTTCAGTAAGCTGAATATCGTTAACAATCTTAATGCCCTGAGCTGAAATTTCTGCCGGCATGCTGATATAGATCGAGTGATCTAGCTGAAGTAGTGAATTGAAATATTTGTTTGTCAGCATGGACAGGGGGAAGTAATGAGCTTCTTTGTCGAGTAGGCTATTCATAATGACTTCAGCACATTTCGAAACGGCATAAGTTGTTCCTTTTTGCGTCTCGCGAATCTGGAAAGCGGCATTTCGTGTCAGTTTTTCGGCAATGATAAGCGTCTCCGCATCAAAATCATCACAGCTAAGAATACGCGTGTCTTTCACTTTAGTAAGCGAATAAGCCGCAAATTGCGACTCGCCATGCTCGCCTAAAACGTAGGGATCGAAATCATTTGCTTCGTAATCAGAAAGGGTAGATAAATAATAAGCTAGGCGGACACTATCTAAAAAAGTGCCTGTCCCTATAACGTGATCAGTTGGGAGCTCGCTGAATTGGTACAAGGCATGCGAAACGATATCAACAGGATTGGTGATGGCAACCACATAGGGCGTCTTGTTAAACGCCCTCCCTTCGAAGAGCTCTTTTGTTAGCTGTATATTTTGTTCTGCTATTGAGAGGCGAGACACGCCATGAACATTGGGTGTGCCCGCTGTGTAGAAGATGAAATCCGAATTATTAAAAAGGTCTTCATCGTTTACAATAAGTTCCTTATTCGAAAATAAAGACATACTATGAGCGAAATCCAGAAATGCGCCTTCTCTTTGATCGTTCGGCTCCATGACATTTAATCGCATAGCATGCCCATTATTCAATAAAAGTAATAATAATGAGGCGCCGACATTCCCAAAGCCTATGATCGTTACGTTGATCATTTAATCAAAAACGGTAACTGGAACGGTGACAAAATGTGACAGTCTTTGCATAGTGCATGATGCGGATTAAAACGAA
>JAJFJI010000196.1 GCA_021774205.1 Nitrosomonas sp. | reverse complement strand
GACATTCATTTCCATACCACGTAACGCTGCTGCGGTGTCAGTCGTAAAAAAAGGATTACCCGTACCCGCAGCAAAAATAATCACTTTGCCTTCTTTCAAATAACGCAGTGCCTTACCACGAATATAAGGCTCCACCACCTGATCAATATGCAACGCAGACTGTATTCGTGGCATCAACCCACCCTGCTTCATTGCATCCTGCAAAGCCAGCGCATTCATTACCGTTGCCAACATCCCCATATAATCAGCTGTGACACGATCAACGCCATCATTGGCTGATTTCATACCACGAAAGATATTACCGCCACCAACCACAATTGCAATTTCAACATCAAGCTTTTTAATCTCGCTGATTTCAGCAACAATCCGTTGCATAATATCACGATTAATACCGTAACTATCATCACCCATCAGGGCTTCCCCAGAAAGTTTCAGCAGTATGCGTTTATAAGTAGTCATAATGATACAAAGTAATTATTCAGTACATCGCAGCAACTGTTTAGATTGCCCCTAGAATTCATCAGTTCAAGACGCAAAATGTGAGTTTACAAGTGTAAATGATCATTTTGTAACGCCGGAATGGAGGATTTTAGGGGTAAGCTGAATAGTTACGATACAAAAACTATGATGCTTTGCTTGTTTTTGTCTGCGCCATCACTTCAGCAGCAAAATCCTCAGATTTCTTCTCTATTCCTTCACCAACTATAAACATTGCAAAATCATTAACCTTGGTTGATTTTGTTGCCAACAGTTGTTCAACCGTTTGATCCGTATCTTTAACAAAAGGCTGGCCTAGCAATGTCACCTCTGCAAGATATTTGGCAATGCGTCCCTCAACCATTTTCTCCACAATATTGGCTGGCTTGCCACTCTCTGCCGCCTGCGCGGTAAATATTTGCCGCTCCCGCTCAAGTACATCGCCAGACACCTGTTCTTTGGAAACACAGATTGGTTTACTGGCTGCAATATGCATCGCCAAATCCTTACCCAAAATCTCATCTCCACCGGTGTAATCAACAATCACGCCAATTTTTGTTCCATGCAGGTAAGATGCGAGCCGACCCTGGGCAACATGACTAACGCATCGGCGTACAGAAATATTTTCTCCCAGCTTCATGATCAAAGCCTTACGAAAACCTTCTACTGTTTCACCACCGGGCATCACAGAATCAGTCATTGCCGCGACATCAGACAGATTATTTGTTACTGCCAGCTCTGCCAAGTTTTCCGCAAAATCAATAAATTCCTTATTTTTTGCAACAAAATCAGTTTCACAATTAACTTCTACCATTGCACCATGCTTTCCGTCTGGCACAATAAATAATCCAACAACACCTTCGGCAGCAACACGCCCAGCCGCTTTACTCGCCTTGGCGCCACTTTTGATCCGCAACAAATCCTCAGCAGCTTTCATATCACCGCTAGTTTCTGTTAAAGCTTTCTTACATTCCATCATGCCGAGTCCTGTCAACTCGCGCAATTCTTTTACCATACTTGCGGTAATATCCGCCATAAATTACTCCAGACACAAAATTTTTTAACAACTTCAATATTGAGAATTAGTTAGCGTTAACCG
Source organism: Nitrosomonas sp. (assembly GCA_021774205.1). Lineage (GTDB taxonomy): Bacteria > Pseudomonadota > Gammaproteobacteria > Burkholderiales > Nitrosomonadaceae > Nitrosomonas. The sequence goes on along the minus strand of JAJFJI010000196.1, from coordinate 2,103 downwards.
TTACGCACCCATCTATTTCAAATCACTGTCTTGTAAAAAACAGCGATAGCCTGTAACAACCCGCAAAAGCGGAAGCGGGTCATGGTTATGTTATGCGCATAAACTAGTTAACTGCTTCTGCTTCATCCATCTCAACAATTTCATGAATAGACTGGCTACGTCCCTCCAGAATTGCGTCCGCAACACCGCGCGCATAAAGACGCACCGCCTGGCTAGAGTCATCATTACCTGGAATCACGTAGTGCATGCCATCAGGGCTGTGATTAGTATCGACAACGCCCACAACCGGAATTCCAAGCTTCTTGGCTTCAGTGATTGCACCTTTCTGAAAACCCACATCAATCACAAACATGGCATCTGGTAACCCTTTCATATCTTTTATACCACCCAGACTACTATTTAGCTTGTCCATTTCACGTTGAAGATCGAGCGCCTCTTTTTTGACCAGCTTATCTAACGTACCATCTTGCGCCATCGCTTCCATGTCATGCAATCGTTTGATGGATAATTTTATAGTTTTAAAATTTGTCATCATTCCACCCAACCATCGTTGATCAACATATGGGGAGTTACAACGGACAGCCTCTTCTCGAACAATGTCACGCGCTTGCCGCTTGGTGCCAACAAAAAGAATGGTCCCTTTATTCGCCGTCAGTTGGCGCACGTAACTCATTGCCTCTTCATACATCACCAAGGTTTTTTCCAAGTTGATAATATGTATTTTGTTACGTTGACCAAAAATATATGGTGCCATTTTTGGATTCCAAAAACGGGTTTGATGTCCGAAATGAACACCCGCTTCCAGCATCTGACGCATTGTTACCGACATAAATTCTCCTATAGGGTTAAGCCTCCATTCGCCATTGTCACTCCACATTGCAGAGCACCCTTAGCTTCCTTGACGAATGTGCGTATTTAATTCAAAAAAATATGGCCAAAGTAAATCATAAAGAAAAATCAACCACGGAATATTATAACATGCTACAGAACCCACTCAAGACGGAATGGAAAATGAACAAAAGCACTATGGAAAACTTATTAACTGGATAGCGGAGGTTACGAATCAACGCATTAAAGCGTTCTGAATTGATATGCAAAAACTGGTCACGCCAAACTTACTTGGAATAATTCAGCGTCATTCATGAATTGCCAACTTTATTTCTCAAGCGATCCATATCATGGATATTAATATGCTTATTATCAACGCTAATAATATCTTCATCCTGCAGCCGGGAAAAAGCTCGGCTGACGGTCTCAAGTTTAAGCCCCAGATAACTACCAATTTCTTCACGCGTCATGCGTAAAACAAAATCTGACGAGGAATAACCCCGTTTAAAAAAACGCCGCGACAAATTGATAAGAAAGGTAGCTAGTCGCTCCTCTGCTTTCATACTGCCAAGCAACATCATAACGCCATGATCCTTTACAATCTCACGACTCATTATCTTGTGAAAATGATGCATCAAGGTAGGAATATTGCGACTCATTTCCTCAAGCCTTGCAAATGGAACTTCACATACTTCGCTATCTTCTAAAGCGACTGCATCGCACGTATGGATTTCTGTACTAATGGCGTCTAAGCCAAGCAATTCCCCTGTCATAAAAAAGCCGGTAACCTGCTGACGGCCATCCTTTTCCAAAATATAAGTTTTGAAAAAACCTCGTCGAACGGCATAGAGCGACTGAAAATTTAAACCAGCGCGATGCAAAAACTCGCCACGTTGAATCTTGCATTTATGACTGACCAGATCATCAAGCATTTCTACTTCGCGTTCATTAAGACCCAATGGCAGACATAATTCGCGAAAACTGCACGATGCGCAGTTCGTATTAACGCTTGACATGTCATTGTTCTTTGGCATTTTGGTGCTAGCAATATTAAGTTTACCGTATAAATAGCATTATGCTTTGAAATCCTATGAATTGATCTGGATCAAAACGTTAAATTACCATTGCGGGCATTATTCTACCTGCTTTATCAAAGTAACGGGCATTCTTGGGTAGAAATTTTAAAATTTCAACGCATTTATTTCCTCGTCATACATTGTTTTCAGTCGTAAAAAGCGCGGATTTATTCCTACCTTGCGACAACGAATACTTTGC
>JAJFJI010000195.1 GCA_021774205.1 Nitrosomonas sp. | reverse complement strand
TACGCAGGCTTCTAGTGCAACACGGTTGGCTGCTGCACCTGCCGCGTTACCCCATGGATGCCCCAAAGTGCCGCCGCCAAACTGGAGGCAAGCGTCATCTCCAAAGATTGCAACCAGGGCAGGCATGTGCCACACGTGGATTCCGCCGGAGGCCACTGGAAACACACCTGGCATGGAACCCCAGTCTTGATCAAAGAATAGGCCACGGCTGCGGTCTTCCTTGATGAAACTGTCGCGCATGGTATCAATCCATCCCAAGGTGGCTTCGCGGTCGCCTTCCAGCTTTCCGACGACGGTGCCAGAATGGAGGTGATCACCCCCTGATAAACGCAGCACCTTAGTTAGCACGCGGAAATGAATACCATGGTGTGGGTTGCGATCGAGCACAGCGTGCATGGCACGGTGGATGTGCAACAGCATGCCATTGTTACGACACCAGTTAGCCAGGCCCGTGTTGGCAGTTAAACCGCCGGTCAAGTAATCGTGCATGATGATAGGCGCGTTCAATTCCTTGGCAAACTCGGCACGCTTATACATTTCTTCGGGAGTCGGTGCGGTTACGTTCAGGTAATGGCCTTTACGTTCGCCAGTCTCACGCTCTGCCTTGTGTACGGCTTCCATTACAAATTCGAAACGGTCGCGCCAACGCATGAAAGGTTGGCTGTTAACGTTTTCGTCATCCTTGGTTAAATCCAAACCACCGCGCAGGCATTCATACACGGCGCGGCCATAATTCTTGGCGGACAGACCCAGCTTAGGCTTAATGGTGCATCCTAACAGGGCGCGGCCATATTTGTTCAAGCGATCGCGCTCCACCTGAATACCGGCAGGAGGGCCGCCGCAAGTTTTCACGTAGGCAATCGGGAAACGAACATCTTCCAGGCGTAGTGCGCGCAGGGCCTTGAAGCCAAATACGTTACCAACCAGCGAGGTCAATACGTTAACCACCGAGCCTTCTTCAAACAGGTCGATAGGATATGCCACGAAAGCGTAGAAGCAGGTGTCATCGCCCGGTACGTCTTCAATCTTATAGGCGCGGCCTTTGTAGTAGTCTAAATCGGTCAGCAAATCGGTCCACACCGTGGTCCAAGTGCCGGTAGAAGACTCGGCGGCAACTGCGGCAGCTACTTCTTCGCGAGGTACACCCGGCTGGGGTGTGATCTTGAAGCAAGCTAGAATGTCGGTGTCCAGCGGTGTGTATTCCGGGGTCCAGTATGTATGCCGGTATTCCTTCACCCCGGCGTTATATGTCTTTGCCATGATATTTTCTCCAGTTAAATTCCACTCAATCATCCTATAATGCGAAAGGAAAAGAGAGAGGCAGCGTTACAAACAAGATTACTTAATAAAACAAAACATCTGTGCACACTATAACGACAATTATCTATAAGAAACAATCAATAATTCTGATAACTGTGATAAGGTTTACCTTATATCCTTTTGTAACGGTTGACTGATGCTGCATCTTACTTTGCGACAGCTAAGAGTGTTTGAATCCGTAGCGCGTAATTTGAGTTTTTCACGTGCGGCGGCGGAGCTGCATTTGACTCAACCTGCTGTTTCTATGCAAATTAAACAGCTTGAAGGTAACGTTAGCTTGCCGCTGTTTGAGCAAGTCGGCAAGCGCATTTATCTGACGGAAGCGGGACAAGAGCTGTATCAATACAGTCGCGCGATTTCACAGCAATTGGCTGACATGGAAGTGGCACTGGATGAGTTAAATGGATTGGAGCGCGGCAAGCTCAATATCTCGGTTGTTAGTACCGCCAACTATTTTGCGCCAAATCTACTGGCAAAATTTTGCCAGCGATATAGTGGAATTACCGTCAGCCTAAATGTTTCAAATCGCGAAACGGTTTTGAAGCAACTCGCGGATAACCTGACCGATCTTGCGATCATGGGGCAACCGCCAAAAGAATTGGATATGGTCAGTGAATCATTTATGGAAAATCCACTGGTGGTTATTGCGCCGCCTGGTCATCCACTTTGCAGTGCCAATCGAATCCCGGTCAAACGACTGGCGAAGGAAATTTTTCTGGTGCGCGAGCCGGGATCGGGAACACGTAGTGCCATGGAGCGTTTCTTTGCCAAGCATAAAATTATCATCAATAGAGGAATGGAAACGGATACCACTGAAGCGATTAAACAAGCCGTGCAGGCCGGAATGGGGCTGGGTATCATGTCAATTCATACCGCTGAACTGGAACTTGCCACGAACCGTCTCAATGTACTGGATGTGCAGGGCTTTCCAATCATGCGGTATTGGCATATTGTTAACCGGAAAAACAAGCGTTTGTCGGGTGTGGCGCAGGCATTCAAGGATTTTTTGCTGAAAGAAGCCCCTGGGTTGATGCCCGAGACAATTCGATAGATAAAGGTGGTTAACTGAATGATGAAGTTTCAGTCTTGTTTGCGCTTTGTTTGTCGGTTTTGTGGATGCTGATATTTGCTATATTTGCATATTTTCTGCACAACGCGGTAACGGTTCATATTTTCCCTAAAATTCGTCAGCTCAAGGCGAAAAATGTGAGTTTACAAGTGACAATGATCATTTTGTAACGCCGAAATGGCGTATTTTAGAAGTCAGCTGAATCGTTACTTTGCACATGCTAATCTGAGCGACTAACACCTGTTATCATATTAATGTCATGTAACACGGAGAATCTTTATGTCAGGACAAGGCTCTGGCGGAAACGTGCTTGCGGCGATTTGCAGTTTTTTTATTCCTGGTTTGGGCCAGCTGGTTCAAGGGCGCGTATTAGCTGCATTGTTGTTTTTTGCAATTGTTGGCATTAGTTATTTTTTTGCAGTGCTGATTATTCCTGCCATTATTGGCGGTATTTTTCATCTTTGGTCTATTATTAATGCCGCACGGTTTAAAGCGGACGAGTATCCCTCTTTGAATTGAGGTATGGCGTTTCACGATGAATTAGCCGCAATAACTTGTGCTTTTTTATTTGGCCTTTGTTGAATCAATATTCTAATTGTATTGTCAATTGGACTTGCAAGTTAAAAATGATTTTTTGAAAAAATATGATAGTCACTACACAATTAAGTTCGTTATTGATTATTTTTTTGCTCTTTTTTTATCCTGGCCAAGTTTCTTCATTTCAGGAAATGGAGAAATTTTCTACTTCTTCCGCTGCGCCCGATAATCATCAGCATCATTCTGGGACGGTTTTGCTGCGCTATACAGAAAAAAATAATTCGATAAGAGAAGCTGAAGGTGGCGCGTCATTGCATATTTATAATGACGGCTATGCTGTTGTTTATTACCCGCCTTACATGCGGCGTGCTGGGAAATATGGCATATACTTGGACCAAAGCGATATGGAACGTTTATGGGCACTGCTGAGTAGTACGCATATATTGGAATTTAATAAAGAAACGGTTCGTCAGCATCTCTATGCTGAGGATCAGACGCAAGATGAATTATCACGCAAGCTGTCTAATGTTGCGAATGCTTCGACCACGCTCATTGAGATCTATCCAAACCGCTATCAATCAGCAGGTTTTGGAGATGGAAGTAGAGATGCAATGAAAAAAATTTCCTGGTATGGATTGAAATGGGATGCCAGTAAATATCAAGATATTGATGAAATACAGGATCTAGTTGTGATTCAGCAGAAATTGCTGGCAATTATGCAACGTCCTGATCTTCAGAAAATTGAATGATTGTGACATCTTAGTCAGGTATAAAAATGTTAAGCGACTGGGTGAAAAAGAAGGTTGCTGTTAAATTGCAATTTCTTAAAATCATTAAATGTTGTTTCATGTTCTCGATAGGAATGGGTGGGGTGCCTGTCAATGCGGGTGTATTTGGATTTGCTGGCGATATAAACATTGCGAACGTTGTAACACACCCAGCGGGATATCAGGGCGGTGAGGGGGAATTGATTGTCACTGTCGGTATTTCACCCGCGTCACCCCACGCGGCCGAAATGTCGATACCCATACAAAATGCCATCAATACCTGGAATCGTTTGCAACCGACCATAGGAAATCTAGATAACAGCATTCCCCGTAATCAGTTCGATTTTGAGTCCGTTGCACTGCATGAACTTGGGCATTGCTTGGGTTTAGCGCATCCTAATCTGGCGTCGGAATCTGGACTGGCAGGTGCCAATAAAAATTTCACGAGAACAACTCGGGGCGTGAATAATGTCTTTGATATCAATAGTGGTGCTGATGGCGTCATTGGCTCCAGTGATGATATTCGCGGTGATGATATAAACCTCCACTGGTTCAGCAAGAAAGGCAATAATCCTTTTGCAATTGATGACGTGGTGGACAAAACGACTTACAGTCGACATTTGTCCGATCTTCCCGCTAATCATCTTTTTGTCGCCAATGGTGATCGGGATGTCGCTGCTTTGCTGGGCGTGCCGAATACTGAGTCAGTGATGCAGCAGGGAATTTTTGCCGGAGAAACACGGCGTTTTTTATCGGCCGACGACGCGGCGACACTGCGTTTAGGAATGAGCGGACTAGATATGATTGCCGGAACGGCTGATGACTACACCGTGACCTTGCGTTTTGATGGATTTACCGATGTCGCCGATATTGTTTTTAATTTTGATAATATGGCTTCATTTGCAGCCTGTAGCATCACCGGCGTTTTTATTAACCAGAATCATCTTCGTGTTAACAGCGGTGCTCGCATTTCTTTTAATACGGGGTTTTTATGGTTCTTCAATGATCAATCGACGCCGCCAATTCCGTCAGAAAATCCTAACCCGGTCGTGACTATCTTAGCCAATGACACCCCTGATGCTGTTACGCTCAAACAGGGGGAACTGTTATCGCTCGCTGTGATACTGGACCCAGGTGTCCGCGCCGGCACTCAGGCTGATTACTGGGTGTGGGCGATTACGCCGCTGGGTACGTTTTGGCTTGATGCTCAGTTGCAGTTCATACAAACCGTTACGGCGATTCGTGTATTTGCCGGATCCTTGGACAAGCTGTCATCTTTTACTTTTTTTAGTCGCCCGACAACCGGATTGCCCCCTGGTGCCTATA
>JAJFJI010000194.1 GCA_021774205.1 Nitrosomonas sp. | reverse complement strand
TTAGGTTTTACCGATAATGAGCAAGCCGACAAATTGGCGGGTTTCATGCGTAATTCTGGTTTGGCTTACGGGTTTGCGCCGATCGTTTCTTTAATGGCGCATGGGTCAACCAGTCAAAATAATCCACATGAAGCGGCACATGATTGCGGTGCCTGTAGCGGTCGACGTGGTGGACCAAATGCACGCCTTTTTGCCGCCATGGCAAATCGTCCGAAAATTCGTTCTTTATTGGCGCAACGTGGAATAGTAATTCCAGAAGATACTTGGTTTGTTGGCGCCGAACATGATACCTGTAGCGATGTGATTACCTGGTACGATGAGGAGGATATCCCGAAAAATTTACAGGATAAGTATCAGGCGGTAAAGTTGGATCTACGGAAAGCACGTGATGCGGCTGCACAAGAACGCTGCCGGCGGTTTGCTTCAGCGAAGAACCCAAGAACACCAGCAGCAGGGATACATCATGTGCATTTGCGTTCCAATGACTTAAGCCAGGTGAGGCCCGAATATGGACATGCCACTAATGCGTCGGCGATTGTTGGCCGGCGCTCCGTTTCCCAGGGAATATTTTTAGACCGCCGTCCTTTTCTTATTTCATATGACGCAACGCAGGATCCGGATGGTAAATGCCTTGAGAATGTGTTGCTGGCAGTGGGACCCGTTGGTGCGGGTATCAATCTTGAATATTATTTTTCTACCATAGATAACGAGCGCTTTGGGTGTAGTACCAAGATTCCGCATAATGTCACCGGCTTATTTGGTGTGATGGAGGGTACTAGTAGCGATTTGCGAACTGGACTACCCAAACAAATGATTGAAATTCACGAACCAGTCCGTTTACAGATTCTGATTGAGGCCAGCACAGAAGTGCTTGGGGAAATATATGGACGGCAAGAAAGCATACGAGAGTTAGTTGGCGGCGGCTGGGTATTGTTGAGCGCGATAGATCCCGAGAGTGGAAAAATATCGGTGTTTGAACGTGGGGTTGGCTTTGTTCCCTGGCAGGCTAACGAGAAACAATTACCGGTTCATGATAGGTCAGTTGATTATTTCCAAGACCAGTACGAACCATTACCACCGGTGCTGATTAAACAACCAGATTGGTCGGGAGTTTAAAATGGATTATTTGGCTGTATTTATACCGTTACTTCCTTTGCTCGCAGCAGCCATTATTGGCATGGGTAATTTATTGAATAAAATTAGTGGCCAAGCTGGAGAAGGGTTATCCGCTAATATCGCTAATAGCGCTATTTCTCTGTCTTGCCTACTTGCATTTGTTTTGTTGGGCGCTGACTTGTTGGATAAAAATTCAGGGACAATACTTATTGGACAATGGCTGAGCAGTGAAAGACTTGTTATTAATCTGAGTTTTATTACGACCGGATTTAGTGTGATCGTCGCTGCGCTATTTGCATTATTGCTGGTAATTATTACTCGTTTTTCAGTCAACTATATTCATAAAGAACCAGGCTTTCATCGTTTCTTTTTTACATTGAGCCTTTTTTCTTCTGCGATGCTGCTAATTGCTTTATCCGGTAATGCGGTTGGCACTTTTATCGGTTGGGAGATTGCCGGATTATGTTCCTACTTTTTAATTTCCTTTGCTTATGATCGCCCAGTAGCCATTTTAAACGCAACGCGTGTTTTTGTGACTAACCGAGTGGGTGATACCGGTTTTATTTTGGGTATCGGCTTAACTTTTTATTATATTGGATCCGTTGATTGGATTACCTTGAATGGGATGGCTGAACAGTTGACAACGCCAACAGCGACTGTTATCGCTTTGTGTTTTGCAATTGCGGCATTTGCTAAATCCGCGCAACTACCGTTTACACCTTGGCTTGCCAGAGCGATGGAAGGCCCGACACCTTCAAGCGCTATATTTTATGGCGCGGTAATGATACATGCTGGCGTATTTTTGGTTATTTTGCTGCAACCAATTTTTGAACAAGCACCATTTGTAATGGCGCTATTAGTGATTGTTGGTTTATTTACGGCCATATATAGTTTTATCGTTGGGCTCACTCAAACCGATATAAAAAGTTCAATAAGTTTCGCAATTTCAGGCCAAATTGGTTTAATGTTTATCGAGTGTGGTTTAGGGTTTTGGGAATTAGCCAGCTGGCATCTATGCGCGCATGCCATTATGCGCAGTTATCAGGTGATGACTGCGCCGTCACTGTTACATTATGTACATGGGAACCCGATGAAGCCCCTATCACATAAATTTGCAGGACTTCGCTGGGGATACATTGTGTCATTGCAACGTTTTTGGTTGGATCCAATAACGGATAGGGCATTAGTAAGGCCAATTAATGGGTTAGGTAAAGATTTAGTTCATTTTGACAACAATATTTTAGATCGTGCTATGGGTTCGCCAACATCAGCTGGCAGGGCAATTTCTTCATTTTCTCAGCTAGAGCAAAAAGTGTTGACTAAACAGTCAGGTAAGGATGCTGATGAATTTGGCCGGGGTAGAGGTATTGTTGGAAAACTGTTTGAATGGGCAGCAAGTGCCATGAGTTGGTTTGAGGAGCGTTTAGTATTACGTGGTGTCGGCGTGGAGATCGTGGATATTGGACGTTATTTAGGACAGGCTGCGAATACCTTTGAGAAACTGATACTCAAACCACGTTATCTGGTTTTGTTTGTATTTATTGTTTTACTGATTGCAGCTTCAATTTGAGGTTTTGATGGACATCGCAAATATTACCTTTTGGTCGGAAATGGTCACTTTTCCGTTATTGTCAACATTAACGCTAATTCCTTTGGTAGCGATGGTTCTCGTTTTGTTAACGAAGTCATCAGTTATTGCTTTACGCATCGGTTTTGTTGGCACAATATTGACCATTTTGCTGAGTTTTTATCTACTCTATGTTTTCGATGCTGACCGCCCAGGCATTCAACTTTATGAACAAGTTCATAATTTTCTCTTAACTTATAGTGTCGGTGTCGATGGCACGAGTATTTTATTTATCGCGTTGACAACCATCCTGGCTTTTTTGGCGTTGGTTTACACCTTAACCACGCGGCGTGCTTCAGACCGAATACATATCGCATGCTTGCTGGGTTATGAAGCTATTTTGATCGGTGCGTTTGTTGCTATGAATGCCATGCAATTCTGGTTTTGGTGCTTACTGGAATTAGTGCCGGTTGTTTTGATGACGCTTCGTGCTGGATCCGGACAAAATCGTCGATGGGTTGTTGCATTATTTATGCAACATTGGGGTAGTGGTTTATTAATGGTTCTGGCAGGTTTTTTGATGCTAGGATTTGGCGTCATGGGCTCAGACAATATATTGACGTTTGACTGGGTAGCGTTGCAGCAAAGTGAGGCCAATCTTGAATATGCAACATTAATATTTTTCCTGTTGTTTTTCGGTTTTGCGATTCGTATGCCTCTGTTTCCGTTTCATGGTTGGTTACCGGTATTAGCGGAGCAAGGGACCATTGCCAGTGCCGGAATTTTCCTGATGAGCCTGAAGCTGGGAATTTATGCGGTTATCCGATTTATCATTCCAATCCTTCCAGAGACGGCGGAGGAATGGGCGGGATTTGTGGTGATGCTGGGTTTGATCGGAATATTTTATGGCGCTTTGTTGGCGCTGATGCAAATTAATATCCGCCGCTTGTTGGCTTTTGCTGTTATTAGCCAGACCGGCATGTTGATCATTGGCATTTTTGATTTTAATAAGTATGGTTTGGAAGGCAGTATCATTCTTTCTGTTGCTTTTGGATTGGCAACGGCAGGGATGTTATTTAGCATCGGAATGATTTATAAACGGACGCATACTGCTTATATTCCGCGGCTGGGTGGTATGTTTGATGCCAACTTTGCGATAGCAATTTTATTCGTTATTTGTGCATTAAGTACCATGGTTATGCCAGGTACCCCAGGGTTTGATGGCATTCATTTTCTGATCGAAGGAACGATCAAAGGACATGGCTGGATTGTTTCTATCGCGATTCTGCTTGGCAATTTGCTGGCAGCCGCATTATTGTTACGCGCTTTCCAATTGATCTTTATTTCCACACCCAAGCGTTTCCAAGGCCCTTTCGCTTTTAAGAAAAAATCAAGTTCTATGCCTTCAATGAAAAATGAGCGAATTATTGCCGCAGTGATTTGTACATTAATTATCACAATTGGTGTACATACCTCACCCTGGGTTCATGTGATCGATCAAAATATAGAATCCCTAGGCGAATTCGAGAGTTCTTCCTACAGCACACAGCATACGGATACCTTAGCTGTGCCAAATAATACTAAGGATACCCAGTATGAGTGAAATAGATTTTCCACTGTTAACCCTAATTATTCTGCTGCCCTTATTGGGTGCTATTGTAGTCGGCGTTATACGCGATACTGAACTTGCCAAAAATGTTGCATTGAGCATTGCAGGTGTCGAATTGCTGTTAACCTCATTTGTTTTGCTGTTTTTTGATAGCACCAATAGCGGGTTTCAACTCATTGAAAGACATGATTGGATTCCATCATTGAATATTGAGTATCTGGTTGGTGTGGATGGTATTTCTGTGCTCTTTCTGCCATTGTCGGCATTGTTAACAATGGCGGCAATGCTGGCTTGCTGGAATTCAACGCAATATAAT
>JAJFJI010000193.1 GCA_021774205.1 Nitrosomonas sp. | reverse complement strand
CCCAACTGAGGATTTTAAGTTCAAGAGCAGTCAACAATTTTCATATAAGGAAACATCAATGATTCTAATTTTGCTGTCCATTGCCAGCATTTTGTATTTTGCGCTGCAGCTTGAGGATAAACTAAAAATTCCTTCGCCGCTGGGCTTGATCATCCTGTCGTTCATCTTTGATCATTTTTTCCTTGCATCACCCATGTTTACTACGAATCCGGCAAATTTCGCGGCATTGGTGCTGTTTTTGCTGCCTATTTTGCTGATCGGCGATTCTCTTGAACTGAATGTAGAAGATTTAAAAGAAAATGGCTTAAGCTTGTTTTATCTGGCTGTTGTAGCGGTAGCCCTATCGATCATTACCGCAATCTTTACGGCTGATATTATTTTTGGAGATTATCACCTCTCCACAACCGCCATAATCTTATTGTTCGCCATGGTACTGGCAACTGACCCGGTTTCCGTCGTCAGTATTTTTTCCAAATTCACACTGCCACACCGCTTGAAATTCCTCGCGGAAGGCGAAAGCCTTTTTAATGATGCCACCGCTTTGATTATATTTGTATTTGTTGGCTTGCACGCGCTGGATGACAACGAGATTACCTTGACGTATGTATCAGAAATCAGCTTGATCGTGATACTGGGGTCCGCCGTATTGGGAATCAGTATCGGTTATATCGGCCTGCTAATTTTAAAAACCACCGATAACCGTATTGCTGAAATGATGGTGATCATTTGCACGGGTTATGGCGCTTTTGAAATCGCCGAACATTTCTATACTTTGCTCAACGCCTTCGGCGGACACTCGCATATGCATTTTTCCGGCATTTTATCCTGCATCATGGCCACTATTACTGTCCACCACATGATGACCAAGGCGCTCAATGAAGAAGCGCAGCAATTGGAAGCTGATGAAGAAGCGCTACAAAAGGAAGCACAGATAAAAAAACCTTCCCGAAATATGATTATTGGAATTTTAGCCCGAATTAAAGCAACCGTTGCGGAGCGTGATCGTCATATCCGCACAAAAGAAGATCTTCAACTACTTGCCGTCATTGCCAATACCATTTTGTTTGTTGCCATGGCCGAGATCGTAGATCTAACGCTATTATGGCAATATAAATCGGAAATTCTCGGTATGTTTCTAGCAACCACTGCCATTCGAGCATTAATGATGGGAAAATTCGCCATCATTACCAATCAGACAAGCAAAATGACAAGCGTAAACTTTCGCTGGTGGGGCATACTGACTTTTGCCGGCATTAAAGGTGGAATGTCTGTCGTCATGCTAATGATGATTCCACCCTCATTTGAGCACCTGGAAATGTTCAAAGCTGTCGTGATCGGTGTAATTTTGCTATCAACTTTTATTTACTCTGCTATTCTCATTACCATTATCACTAGATATAAAGCCATTTTTGCGCTAGAGGTGAAAAATGAAAGCCATTAACCTAAAATCCTCAGTTGGGGGGTGTTTAGCGTGCGTTGCTGTTTCTTTTTGGCAAGGCACAATGAGACGGTATAACGCATTATTACAACGAATTGCAACGCAGTAAAAAAAAAAGAACAGCGTGTTATAAGCAGCATAGCGTTCCTCACTTTAAAGGTGCGTGTCATAGTGAAAAATATGCGTCTTCTTTTCATATGATGACTTATTACTGTCGCGGTCAACTGAAGATTTTCGGTTAATGCACATAAACAAAATACTTCAACAAATGATCTAAAAGCAGTGCTCAGAGATTGATCTTTCTTTTGCCCAACACCGCTCTCTGATAAACTCTCAGTTCTTAACAATACTAAGCACCAATATAAGTTTAATTTTATGCATCTTGATTTTTAACGCTTTGGCCCATTTTCATTTAGAATTCCCGCCAGTGGAATTCTTCAAACAATGAACCAAATTGACTAAAAAAATGAATGTAACAATCCCCAATCAATAACAGTACTGATTATTATCGTCACGCTTAACAACTGAGGAGTTTTGAATGTTTGACAGATCTGACCGGCTCACACTATACATCAATGCATTACTAGCAGTATTTGGCATCATATTTGCGCTATATAGCGGTTTTTTTCTCATCGGTTTTATTTTTACAGCCTGCGCATTGTTACTCATGTACGATCTATATCGTCAAAACAAAACCGCATTTACCATCGCTCATTTGGACAAAATACTCACTATCCAGGATAGTAGCGGAAGCAAAGCAACAGAAACACAAAAAGTTACGGTTACCGCTAACAAAACCGGACTTTCAGATTTCTGGTTTAATAACATTAGTTCTAGCGGGACCATCAGCTATATTAATATCGATGGCACTTCACCCACGGAACGAAAAACAGAAGATGAAAAAATCCATGTTGCGATGAAATTTGACGCGCCAATAAAAGCAGGCAATGCGTTTGATGCGACGCTGACCTTGGGCCATCAGAATGCATTCACAAAAACCCAAGAAACACTCGTTCATACCATTGATAATGAAACCAAGCTACTGCGCATGGTAATTGAACTGCCAGCGGGACGTCCGGCCGAATTCGCAAGCCTTTCACGTCGATACAAAGACGAAGAAACACAAGTTCTCCCCCCTATTATTACCGAACATGGAAAGATTGTGGCGGATATTAACAATCCACCACTTGGCGCAGAGTATTGTCTACATTGGGATTGGCCTAAAGCGAAACTAATGGACAAACTTGACGATCTTTTCTTCTATAAATAATTCACACCATCACACTGTTTGGCTTCAACGCACACACATGCGTAATTTACATGTGTAATGAGCATGTTTGACGCAGTTGTGAAGCCAAACAGCAACAATCTGAATAGCTATCCT
>JAJFJI010000192.1 GCA_021774205.1 Nitrosomonas sp. | reverse complement strand
AGTGCCATGCTAAATTCCAGAGCAGTCAAAACAATTGAAGATGCTAAGCTCATAATCAATGAGCGTAATTTGACGCATGTGAAAATAGGAATTTTTGATATCGATGGGATATTGCGTGGTAAGTACATGAGCAAAGAGAAGTTTCTTTCATCGCTTAAGAACGGTTTTTCCTTTTGCGATGTGGTGCTTGGGTGGGATTCAAAAGATCAACTCTATGACAATGCTGTCTATACAGGCTGGCACACTGGATATCCAGATGCTCCAGTAAGGGTGATCCCGGAAAGTTGTAGAGAGATCCCTTTTGAAGACAACATGCTGATGTTTATTGGCGAATTTACAGGTGAGGCGGCGAAAATTTGCCCTCGAAATTTGCTGAAACGGGTGATCGGACAGGCACATGAAATGGGTTTTGATCCTTTTGCTGCGCTTGAGTATGAGTTCTTTGTCTTCAAGGAAACACCAGAGAGTGTACGGGAGAAAAATTTTAAAAATTTGCTACCTTTGACGCAGGGTTGGTTTGGTTATTCGATTTTGCGTAACTCGGTGTGCTCAGATTTCATAAAGCAGATTCTGGAAATGTCTGAAGTTATGGATTTCCCGATTGAAGGACTCCATGCCGAAACTGGCCCGGGTGTACTTGAAGCCGCTATTGCTGTCGATTGCGCTGAGAATGCGGCGGATAAAGGGGCCCTTTTTAAGACCTTTATGAAAGTGTTGGCCCAGCGTAATGATTTAATGGCTACATTCATGGCTAAATGGTCAATGGATTATCCGGGTCAAAGTGGTCACATCCATATGTCTTTACGCAATCGAGATGGCTCCGGGTCTGCTTTTTATGATCCTGTTCAAGAAAGTTGTATGAGCAAGATCCAGCGTCACTTCCTGGCGGGCCAGCAACGTTTGATGCCGGAATTCTTATGTCTGATTGCACCTACCATCAACAGCTACACTCGATTGGTTCCCGGTGCTTGGGCGCCCACGGGTGCTACTTGGGGAGTAGAGAACCGTACGACAGCGTTGCGAGTTATTCCTGGAACCGAGAAATCCCAACGAATAGAATACCGCTTGGGTGCAGCCGATGGTAATCCCTATATTACCCTGGCAGCGGTTCTGGCGTCCGGTCTATATGGTATTGTTAATGCGTGGGAACCAGAGCCTCAAGTCAAAGGTAACGCTTATGATCATAAGCATTCCGAGCATCTGGCTTTGCCTGCAACACTCTGGGAAGCCGCACAGCGTTTGAAGAACTCTGAAGCCGCTCGTAGGCTGTTTGGGGATGAGTTTGTCGATCACTATGTTGCAACCAGGGAATGGGAAGAACGAGAGTACCGGAAACATGTCTCCGAATGGGAGATGGAGCGGTACTTTGAGATCATCTAACGACTTCTTGTGAAAAATTTTCGCTATGACCTCAATACAGAAAACATTCAGCCCAATTGATGGTTCTCTTTATATTGAGCGCAACTACGCGGATACAGTGCAGATACACGCTGCGTTGAAAAGTGCTAAAAAAGCACAGACAGCTTGGTGCAACACGTCGCTGGACGAACGTAAGGCAATATGTAGTCGTGCTGTCGATGCTGTTGTTGCTAATAAAGAACAGATTGCAAATGAATTATGCTGGCAAATGGGAAGACCTATCCGTTATGCCGCTGGTGAGGTGAACAGTTTCGCTGACCGATCACGCTATATGATTTCTGTAGCAAATGAGGTGTTAGCGCCTGTTCAAGTGAGCGAAAAAGCGGGTTTTATTCGGTATATCAGTCGTGAGCCAGTGGGTGTGGTAGTGGTAATTGCGCCCTGGAATTATCCATTACATACACCGATCAACACGATTGTCCCTGCATTGTTGGCTGGTAATGCTGTGATTCTTAAGCATTCGGCACAAGCACCGCTTTGTGCTGAGCGCATATTTGAAGCGTTTCAGGCAGCGGGCCTTCCTGAAGGTGTTTTTCAGTACCTGCACATGACCCATGAGGCGACTGAAGCAGTTATTCAATCTCCTGAGATTAACTTTGTTGCTTTTACAGGTTCATTATCTGTCGGATCAAGGATTGAAAAGCTTGTCGCAGGGCGTTTTGTCGGTGTTGGTTTGGAGTTGGGAGGAAAGGACCCGAGTTATATTCGCGCTGATGCGGATCTGGATTTTGCAGTAGAAAACACTGTAGACGGCGCATTCTTTAATTCTGGGCAGTCTTGTTGCGGTATCGAGCGGATCTATGCGCACGAATCAATCTTTGATGCTTATGTGGAAAAGTTGGTGGGGGCCGTAAAACAGTATCAGTTGGGGAGACCCGATGACCCGGAAACCACATTGGGACCTTTGGTGAATGCTTCAGCGGCGGCATTTGTCCGAAGTCAAATTAAGGAGGCTGAAGCACAAGGTGCTGCTGCACATATCAATCCGAAAGATTTTTCCATGGATCAGGAAGGCACGCCTTACATGGCTCCACAGGTATTGACCCAGGTAGATCACAGCATGCGTGTGATGACTGAAGAGAGTTTTGGTCCAGTGGTGGGGATTATGAAAGTGTCTTCTGATGAAGAAGCGATAGCGCTAATGAACGATAGTGAATTTGGTCTTACGGCCTCGATTTTTACTCAAAATATTGATACAGCTATTGCACTGGGTGATCAAATTGAAACCGGTACTTTCTTTGTCAATCGTTGCGATTATCTGGATCCCGAACTGGCATGGACCGGGGTAAAGAACACGGGACGGGGTTGCACTTTGTCTAAGTTGGGTTTTAATGCTTTTACACAATTTAAGTCCTACCATATTAAGATAATATCCTAAGAGGTGCCGAGTTGTATGAGCTGATTGCAAACTGGAATTACCCCAATAACATCAGCGTGGGTGCCAGGCGTATTAAAGAGCTTCCTATGGCCTGTAAGCACCTGCGAATGCAGTCGCCGTTATTAATTACCGATCCAGGCTTGGCTAAGTTGCCGATGGTGCGCGAGACGGTTGCCCGTTGTAATGAAGCAGGTTTGCATTGCGGCTTGTTCAGTAAAATTCAGGGTAATCCAACGGGCCAAAATGTTAACGATGGTGTGGATGCTTATAGAGCGGGTAGCCATGATGGCGTGATCGCATTTGGTGGTGGCTCTGCGCTGGATGCTGCCAAGGCAGTAGCACTGATGGTTGGCCAGGATCGTCCACTGTGGGATTTTGAGGATATTGGAGATAACTGGACGCGTGTGAATGAGAGTGGAATAGCTTCTGTTGTTGCGGTGCCTACTACGGCAGGCACGGGTTCCGAAGTTGGTCGCGCTGCAGTGATTACTGATACTGAACACCAAATCAAAAGAATTATTTTTCACCCTAAAATGCTGCCAAGTCGCGTGATTCTCGATCCAGAATTGACGTTAGAGCTGCCGGCAAAAATTACCGCAGCGACTGGTATGGATGCTTTGTCCCACAATCTGGAGGCATTTTGTTCCCCTTTTTATCACCCGATGGCAGATGGAATCGCGATGGAAGGTATTCGGTTGGTTAAAGATTATTTGCCCCGTGCAGTAGCGGATGGCAGCAATCTGGAAGCCCGCACCCAAATGCTGGTAGCATCTTTAATGGGTGCGACTGCTTTTCAAAAGGGATTGGGCGGCATGCATGCTATTGCTCACTCGTTGGGTGCTATTTATGGCGCGCATCACGGTTTACTCAATGCGATTCTTATGCCGTATATTGTCAAGGCTAATCAAGCGTTGATAGAAG
>JAJFJI010000191.1 GCA_021774205.1 Nitrosomonas sp. | reverse complement strand
ACCATGCCGCCAGCGCATAGACTTCTTCCTGGGTGAGTTTTTTGGCTATTTCTGACATGCAATCAGGTGTCTGACCGCGCATGACACCACCATTACGCCAACCGCCGAACTGAGCCGCCAGATACGCATGCGGCAGGCCTAACAGACCCGGTATAAAGGGTTCCACGCCCATTAACGCTTCTCCATGACAAGCGTTGCAGGCGGGCAGATTACGTGCTGAATCACCCGTATTAATAAGCTTTCTGGCGATTTGTATTTCATCGGGAGGCAAGCTATGAGGTTCTGGCCGTGAATTAACATATTGCAACGAAGCAAAATAACGTGCAATTTCCAACATATATTCATCAGACATGTTTTCGAGTAAAACAGCCATCGGTTGATAATAACGTCGACCGTCGCGAAAATTACGCAATTGATTAAAAAGATAACCGGCTGGTTTACCCGCAATACGCGGGTAATAGGCATTCAATCCCGTCTTATCGATGTCTTCATGGCAGAGCGTACAGGGTTTTACCCGCTCCTCTATGGTGTCGGGTACTTTGATTGGTGATGATTGCCCCGCATTTGCTAAGCTGGAAACAAGAAACAATATAATTAGAATAGAAAACTTCATATAAGCTTAACGTTATGAGATGGTGGAAAGACTCAAGCGAAAGATCAAAATCTTTGACGCAGGGAATTCAAATGCTATGTCCGTACGACAGAAATCTATCGAAAATACCATTTATTGTCAAATACGTTAGTAATTTTCTTAATGAACCATTGCACAGGTTCAATAATCAGGTTTTCGATTGACCCCAGATTTTCTGGTAGGTAATTTTTCTAATAAAAGTCATTTGAGAAAACAATTGAATATATTTGAGCCTGTTAAAATTATAGTGGCTTAGATTTGTTATTTTTTCTCCCAAAGAATCCGGATGGAAATTCTTAGCGCGACTAGTTTCACATCACTGATAAATGTCTAATGGAAATCTGGGTTAATTGTATTTTATGTCCCCTGAATTTTGAATTTGGTTGTGGGTTTCCTCACATCGTTGCCGCTCAACTTGTTGGTAATCTATTTGAGAGTTCAATCTCTATGAGTTAGATCTTAGTAGCATCCACGGACCCGGATAAGGAGAAAAAACAATGGCACGTTCAGATCTTACGTGGGTAAATTTTGACGAGGAGTTAAATACGGGCACCCCGGCAGCCACCTGCACTTTCAATGTTGAAGGCAATCCTACAAGTATTGGATTTTTACTCATACAGTATTTTGATGCTGAGAACAACGACCACCAAATCTCGATTAACGATCGAGACTTGCCGAACTTCGACATCCCTGCGAATAAAAATGCGAATGAGCAATGGTTTACGTGGATGGATCGGATCCCGCCAGGTTTCTTGCACCAAGGAGAAAACCGTATCACCATTAGACGAACAAGCACCGAGAAGATTGGTGTTGCTAACGTTGCCATTCATTGGCGAAAAGCTGGTTGACGAAAGTATAAAACAGGGTGAATTCCAACAAAGGTGCGTAATGCATGTCCACCCAGATTAGACTATAGTTCAACTCAACGGCCTTGACCCTGCTAAATGGCACAACAACACACTCATAAAAACTTCCCGCTTGGCCTAATAGTCGTATTGACAAATTGTTACCAATGACACCAGAATTTGTTGAATCACAAAAAAAATAACAGACGGTAGCGCTGGAAGCTTATGACCAAAGCTGGCATCTTTGGTAAAATTTCTGCGCATAAAATTCATTCCCCACAAGCGCGACGTTGACCAGGCGTTAAAGGGCTTGCCATAAAATCTGCTTTTGGATCGAAAAGGCGAAGTTGTTGGCGTTCAACAAAACTTAACGGGCACAGCTTTTCAGCCATACTAACCAGTTTTTCTAGCGAAGGAAAGCAACGTGTGTCGCATCCCACAGGCGTAGCGTTTTGTCCGAACTGCCTGAAACAATGCGGCTGCCGTCCGGAGAAAAGGCAACGCTGGCAACATTGCTATCATGACCACGCAACAGTCCGCCAATGAGCCTGGCGATGCAAACGAAGAGACCATTCCGCTATAGAAAGAATCCTGGAGAACATGAATCTCAAAACGCATTCATAAAAGATTCTTTTGTGACAAAAAGAATAATATACCTATCTGCCCAACTTTAGTATGAGGTTTACATAATCTCATTTTTTTATTAAAACCTTTAGGTAGATGATATAGCAGTGTAAACGACTAATTATTTTTTGCACATTGACAGCCTACATCGATAGGCATATTGTTTTAGTTAAACAGTATCGATAAAGGTATACAAAAATTTGATGCGCTAATATGGACGCAGGATGAAGATTTCAGATCACTCAAAGGTGTTAAATATTTTCCAAAATAAAAACCTTATTTGCACAAATAAAATTTATCGGGATACTGGGCAAAAAAAGAGAATCAAACAGAACTTACTTTATATCCTTCATAATTCGCGGCCTAGCAAACTGACCCAGTGGGCATAACGCAACCTGGAAAAATGGACGTAACACTTGTCGCCTATTACGGTGACAAGCCCCCACTAATCGCGCAGCTCATTAATGGCGCAATCAACGAATTAAGCAACTTGCTCGGCAACAGATTTGTTCCTTATTCTTTACAACAAGTACACGGTACCATTATTGGTCTTGAAGGCCGCCGTGCGGACAAACACATCATCAATACGAACTACTCAGAATTGTGCGATGAACCTCGTCCAATGGATTTAAAAGCAGCCTTTCAAATCCTAAAAGGAAAGCCACTGCTCCCATTTGACGTGACAATCGGCGGGTTTGTCGACGGAGGACCGTATTCATTCACAAGCCGCGATGTTGTTCCGTACATGCGTTCTTTTTCCATACAAGGTCAATACGCTGTCGCGATGGGTTGGCCATATAGCAATGGCAAATATTCAAAGTCTATTGACCAACTTCGCC
>JAJFJI010000020.1 GCA_021774205.1 Nitrosomonas sp. | reverse complement strand
TTCTCCACATCTTCTTTACTAAAACCAATTTCAGACGCGACACGGTCAGCATGACTCACCCGGGACACGCCAGCTACTAGCCGATGCGTTGGACCTTGCGGGACGAATTCTACCTGCAAATACCGGCCTATACGGTCACTTTGCAATCGCTCACATAATTCATGGTTATGGGTAACCAGTAATGTGCTTGCGCCAAGTTTGTGAAACCCTTTGAGTATATATTCAGAAAGCGTCAGTTTTTCTTCGAACGTCGTACCCTCAGAAAGTTCATCCAGCACAACCAGGCTCTGCGGCGTGGCATTGAAAAAAATTTCGCGCGTGCGCTTCAGCTCATGACCGAAACGCCCGATACCAGCATCCAACTGGCCTGGATCTGGCACTTGATAGTAAAGATGCTCGACAGGCACTAACTGCGCTTTTATTGCAGGGATGTAACAACCAATCTGGCCCAGCAGTTGGATTTGCGTCACGGTTTTACAGAACGCGGTTTTGCCACCACTATTTGGCCCTGTGATAATGAGTATACGGCCATCAGCATCAAGGGTAATGTCATTGGGCACGAAATCCAAATTATCTTTGACAAGCAAGGGATTTTTCGCTTTTGTTGCGGTGAGTATGTGATGCTTATTCTCGATAATTTCTGGCAACGTCACCGTATCTCCTAATGACTGAGCATGACATCGAAAAGATAACAGTTCATCAATCATACCTAGTGCTTCCAAGGCCTGAGCCAGTTCAGGACTTTGCCTAAATTGCTTACGCAGTGGGTAAATGATCGCGTCACGATCAGAAACGCCGATTGCATGCAAAATCACCGGAAAAATTGGCACGGTCAATGCGAGAATACCGTAACCAATATAGGATGCGCCCAGCTCAGGCAACATAGTCTGAAAAAAATAAAGAATGCCACCTACCGCTGCCATGAAGAAAAATATCGGAAGAAATTTAAACATGGAAGGCTGGAATCGGGGAATCGGCAAAAATTTGGCCTTTTCTTCTTTCGTTTTAAACTTCCCTTGCACGTGATAAACCGGCCCATCCATTAGCTTATAGATACGGGATTCGCCAAAATTTCGAATCGTATCAAGCAACTCACTTAGATAAGAAGTTTTTGACTGTGGCAACGCCTTTGCGTCTTCAACCAGCTCCACTGCAAATTCAGTACCATCCTTGAATTGACGATACCCGCAACCGTTGAATTCAAGTTTACTTGCGCCACCTTTTGGGTCATCGTTAGTAGACAGCCCCCCGGCAAATTCACCATACAGCAAATGGTAGAGAAACTTCTCCCTTGCAGCCAACCTTTCAACATATTGTTGCAAGTCACGATACAACTTAGGATTCGATTCTAGCTCCCGTAAGCTCGCTTGTTTTTTCTGTAGCACTTGGGCATCCGTAATGGGGCGTGCCAGCGAGCGAAAGAGCGTTAAATGACCCATTTGAGTTTTAGTGTAGTCAATGACCTCGAATAATGCGTCGACCTCGATTGCATCATATGTTTTCGGATCAATCACGCCATGATCAACATCAGATAGGCGTATTTCCTGAATACTGGCTGGTTGGCTTTTACTTGATAAAAGGTAAGGATTGCGCCATATTACGCCGGACTTGATAGATTCACTCATGGGTTCTCTCTATTCATGATTCAATGGAACTAATGTTCTGGCTTAACCACTCTAATCAGGGAGCAAGCAAACATGAATTCATCATTAAAAGTGTAAAATACCAGAGTATAAAATAAAAATTTAAAATTTCAGGTCATTTGACGGCGCTGAATCCATTTAATTCCAGCAATATTTTCTTGCTACGCAAGCAATTCTTACTGTTCATTATGCCAAAAATAAAAAAAATGTCGCGTATTGCCGTTATTGCTGGCGTCATCATTGCACTGGTTTTAGCCACTTGGTATTTAACCCGCCCTGAACCAATTGAAGTTGAACTGGCGTCAATCTCACCCGGCATGGTTGAAGCAACCGTGGTCAACACGCGCGCAGGAACCGTCAAAGCATGCCGCCGATCCAATCTAGCGCCCGCTACGGGCGGTCAAATTGTCAAACTCTGGGTAAAAGAAGGCGACCGCGTTAATCAAGACCAGGTTCTACTGGAACTATGGAATGCTGATCTCCTCGCTCAGCGGGAATTGGCGCAGCGGCAGCTCGCCATGTCGAAGGAACGCCGCCGCGAGGCATGCATTTTAGCCGAAAACGCACATCGGGAATCGATTCGCACACAACAGCTTGTTGATAAAGGCTTTATCAGCCATCAGCGCGCCGAGGATGATGAAGCCAATGCACGCGCCCGTCAGGCAAGTTGCGATGCCGCCGCATCCGATATAAAACGTGCCCAGGCGCAAATCCAGGTGGCAGAGGCCCAACTGGATCGCGTAAAGCTGCATGCACCATTTTCTGGCATTGTTGCACGCATTACCGGCGAATTGGGTGAATTTA
This sequence comes from Nitrosomonas sp., assembly GCA_021774205.1. Classification (GTDB taxonomy): domain Bacteria; phylum Pseudomonadota; class Gammaproteobacteria; order Burkholderiales; family Nitrosomonadaceae; genus Nitrosomonas. The sequence continues at coordinate 5,065 of JAJFJI010000020.1, read as the reverse complement.
CCACCCCTTCTCCACCGGGCGTGCCAACCCCACCGGCGATTGATTTAATTGACGACTCGTGTCTGTATGTCAGCGCACCCATGGATGAGGTTGATGCGCCTAAAATTAAAATTGGCCAATCCGCGCGAATTACCCTGGATGCTATCGCTGGAAAAACATTTGACGGAAAAGTGCGGCGCATTGCGCCTTATGTCACCGAAATAGAAAAACAAGCGAGAACCGTTGATATTGAAGTGGATTTCTTGCAGCCTCCAACAGATTCGTTGCTGGTCGGATACAGCGCTGACGTTGAAGCGATCATTGAACGCCGCGACAATGTCCTGCGCATACCGACCCAGGCAATACGACAAAACAACAAGGTCTTAGTCGTTGACAAAGACGGCAAACTAGAAGAGCGGCTATTAAAAACTGGCTTGGCTAACTGGAGCTATACCGAAGTTGTCAGCGGTTTGGAAATGGGCGATCTTGTATTATTATCCTTTGATCAGGATGACGTTGAAGCTGGTGTTCTTGTCAAACAAAAATTGGATCAGTCATGATTCATCTAGCCGACATAACACGTATTTTTCAAATGGGTGATCAATCCGTCTATGCACTGAATAAAGTCAGGCTGAATATTGCGGTAGGTGAATACGTTTCTATTATGGGGCCGTCGGGCTCCGGAAAATCGACCTTATTGAATATTATCGGGCTACTCGACCAACCAGACAAAGGATGTTATGAACTTGACGGAAAGAATGTCACCGACCTAACGAAGGACGAACAGGCACAAACACGCCGCGATAAAATTGGATTTGTATTTCAATCATTTCATCTTATACCCAGATTAACAGCCGCAGAAAATATTGAAATCCCATTGATACTTAGCGAAATCCCACCCGATGAACGCAAGTCTCGTGTTGTCGAAGCCTTGCATGCATTCGATTTGCAAAGCCGTGCCCAGCATCGCCCTGCTGAATTATCCGGTGGTCAGCGTCAACGTGTTGCAATTGCCCGAGCCACGATTTTACGACCCAAAGCTATCCTCGCAGATGAACCCACTGGCAATCTGGATCATTCAATTGGTGCTGAAGTCATGATGCTACTAGAAGCACTGTGCCAGACTGGAACAACGCTTATTGTCGTTACGCATGACCGCGAATTGAGCGCACGTGCAAAACGTCATATTGGGATGCGCGATGGAAAAATTGTGACTGATACGTCATGACGCTGAATGATACACTGCTACTTTCATTCAGAGCAGTTACAAGCTATCGCGCTCGTTCCCTGCTAATCATCCTGGCAATGGCCCTGGGAGTCGCCGCAGTGGTGATGCTGACCGCATTGGGTGACGGTGCGCGACGCTATGTCGTCAATCAATTTTCCTCGATAGGCACGAATTTAATTGCGGTCATGCCGGGTCGCGCGGAAACTTCTGGCGCGTTCTTAGGTACAACAATGGGACGCACACCTCGCGATCTGACACTAAAAGATGCGCAGTTGATCGGCCGATTACCGCAAGTCAAACGTTACGCACCACTAAATGTTGGCGTTGCAGAACTGAGTGCAGAGAAACGATTGCGTGATGTAACGGTACTCGGCAGCACTGCGGATCTAATTCCAATCCGACACATGAATCTTGCCCAGGGCAGTTTTCTTGCGCACGATTCAGACCATAGCGCACAAATCATACTTGGCGCCAAACTGGCGCATGAATTTTTCCCTGCCAGCAATGCAATCGGCCAACGCATCAGGCTCGACGAAAGTCGCTTTCTGGTAACAGGCATACTGGCTCCCCAGGGTGAATCAATGGGCTACAACACAGATGAAATTGTCATTATTCCGATTGATTACGCCCAATCGTTATTTAACACTACCTCGCTGTTTCGTATCCTGATTGAAGCCAGAAGCCACAGCGACATTCAATCCGCCAAAACAGCTATTCACGACACACTGAAACAAAGCCATGATGGCGAAGAAGATGTCACCATTATTACACAAGATGCGGTACTCAATACTTTTGATCGGATTTTACATGCGCTAACGCTTGCTGTTGCAGGTATTGCCGCTATCAGCCTGGCGGTTGCCGGAATTTTAATCATGAACGTCATGCTGGTCGCAATCAGTCAACGGACACCAGAAATTGGCTTATTAAAAGCGATCGGCGCAAACGCCGCGGACATTCGTCGCTTGTTTTTTGCTGAAGCGCTCTGGTTGTCACTGGCGGGGACTGTCATTGGTTTTTTTTTAGGCCAGTTTGGCAGTCTGTTACTGCGTCTTGCTTACCCTCAACTCCCCGCCTGGGCGCCTACCTGGGCCATTTTAGCAGGCATTATTGTTGCCCTGGTAACCGGCATTCTCGCCAGCCTGCTACCATCAAGCCGTGCCGCACGGCTTGATCCGGTAAAAGCCCTCGGTAAAAAATGAACACGATTGACACGCTACAGTTCGCATTTCGCGCTTTGACTGCACACCGATTGCGTACATTTTTAACCGCATCCGGCATTGCCATCGGGATTGCTGCCGTTATCCTGCTGACTTCAATTGGAGAAGGCGTCCAGCAGTTTGTCGTATCGGAATTTACCCAATTTGGCACCAACATCATTAATATCACCCCCGGGAAAATCACCACACATGGTGGATCGTTAGGCGCCATTGGGAGTTCACGGCTTCTTACCATTGAAGATGCCATGGCACTCAAGCGCTCCCGATATGCCCAATATATCAATACCAGTGTCATGGGTAATGCAGAAATTCGCGCGCAAGGACGCAGTCGGCGTGTCACCGTATACGGTCAGAGCCCCGATTTTCCAAACGTGTTCAATATGTCAGTATCAACGGGTCAGTTTCTACCTGCTGATGACCCACGTAACCCCCGCGCTTATGCTGTTTTAGGCGCCAAGGTGCGCACCGAATTGTTTGGCAATACAAATCCCCTGGGGGAGATATTGCAGGTCGGCGAATCCCGTTTTCGTGTCATTGGCGTCATGGCAGCTAAGGGCCAAGTGCTCGGATTCGATCTTGATGATACCGTCTATATCCCTACCACACGTGCGCTGGAAGTCTTCAATCGGGAGGGTTTGATGGAAATAAATGTTGCCTATCGGCCCGAAGCCCCGGTGCAAGCCGTCACAGATGATCTTCATCGTATTCTGGTAGCTCGCCATGGGCGCGAAGATTTCACTCTCACCCCGCAGCAGCAAATGTTGAACACACTCACAACGGTATTGAATGTACTTAAATTCGCGGTTGCCGCGCTGGGTGGCATATCCTTGTTGGTCGGGGCGGTCGGCATGGTTACGCTCATGCATATCGCGGTATCTGAACGTATTGCAGAAATCGGCCTGCTCACTGCAATGGGTGCGACACGAACTCGCATCCGCATCCTGTTTTTAATGGAATCCACGGTCCTTTCAACGTTGGGTGGACTCGGTGGTCTGGCGATTGGCTCAAGTATTGCGTGGCTGCTCAAAGTTCTCGTGAGCGGCCTGCCAGTGAGCACCCCATGGGATTATGTGCTAGGCGCTTTAGCCTTGTCCGTACTCATTGGTTTGGTTGCTGGGGTTGTTCCGGCCATGCGAGCAGCCAATTTGGACCCAGTGACCGCTTTGCAAACGGAATGAATATTCCAACAACAATCTTGAATTCTGGTAATAGCTATAAGCATCGTAGCCTGACATTTGGCGCGAGCCCGACGAAATTAAGCACCTTACTTCATTTGCTGTCAATCTCAAGGGCTAACGGTAACGGTCTCAGCGAATCCGTAGGTTCCTTTACGAATATTACTAAAAAACAGTTCTGGCAAACTATAAAACATACCGCGCAACCCCTGATAGAATCGCTCACCACCATCGATTGGCAAGGTAAACAGCCCCCCTATCCCATTTGCTGCGCCCCATAACAAATTCGTCACCCCAAAGATCGGCCGTAGCAGCCGAGCATCATCGGTGAAAAAAATAAAGGGTGTATCCTCATTTCTGCGCATATACAAGGTAGAACTGAATGCATTTGACTCACGAACTTTAATCAGCAGGTCATTTCCATGCGCATACAACTCATCTAATTGTCGCAATCGACGCGATAAAAATACGTCTCTATCTTGAATAGAAAAATGTTCCGAAATCTGCAAATAAAACTGATTGGGAATAAATATTAAGCCACCTTCCGGCACTAGCCAGCCACCCAATTCACTTTGGCCGATTACGCTGTCTGAGAAAGACGAGTTTAGCGAACGCAACAACTCGGTAGCGCAATTTCTTGCAATCAAATCATATGAATATTTTCTATCCACATGCTGACTCAACCGTGCAAGCCTCACTTCATTTTCAACGACTAAGGCCTGCAACCTGGGGCGAGAAAAAGAGAGTTCGCTTAACGATACATCGCCTTTGCGGCTAGGCAATAGTTTGCCCGGCTCCACGCGCACCGGACTGCCATCATGCAATGCATTGCCCAACTCATGAAACCGCGCTAAGGCAGTTTCCATTATTGTGTAAGCAATATCTGGATGCGCTATTTCGGTAAAAAAGTCTCTCTGCGTCTGAACCGCATTCTGCTGCAGTTGGGCGTGTAGTCCCGGCAGACTATCTTTCTGTTTAATCGGCACCAGATTTGCGCGCGACGAAAAAGGATCCAGGGTTAGCAAAGTGCCTGTTGCAAGCGAACGGTTGACTATCTGGTATCTAGCAGCTTGCAACAACAGTGATTTTGCCCGATCAGGTCGACGCGACTGCAATAGCCCAATGATGGATACTGCCAGTTTTTCACTGTATCCTTCCAGAACCTGCTGCTGCTCAGATGTCAGCTCGGGCGCTCCTTGCGGAGGCCCGAAAACACTGTCTGGCGCTAAAGACATCCCTGTTTCTATGATTTGTAAAAATTCCCTCTCAAGAATTATATTCTGCAGTCGCGCGACCCAGGGTATTCCAGCGGTCTGTTTATCATACTCAACAGCCAGATTGGCAAGTCTTGTCTCGACCTTTTGTCGCTCAGATGAAAGATAATTGTCACCAAGCTGTTTTCGAATTGCTTGATGCAGACTACGTATATCAACATTTTCAGTACTTTCACGATCGAATAATCCCAC
>JAJFJI010000190.1 GCA_021774205.1 Nitrosomonas sp. | reverse complement strand
CCAAACATCAACCTGCCGTGATCTTCCTCGCCTACCCCAACAATCCTACAGGCAATTTATTTGATGCTGAAGCTATGCTTCGCATTATTGAAGCAACCCCAGGCATTGTTGTTGTGGATGAAGCCTACCATGCTTTTGCTGACGCCAGTTTAATGGGAAAATTAACGCAATGCCCAAACCTACTGTTAATGCGTACACTCTCCAAATTGGGATTGGCGGGTTTAAGGCTGGGACTGTTAGTTGGCCGGCAGGAATGGTTGACTCAACTGGAAAAGCTGCGTTTACCTTATAATGTTGGCATAATAACGCAATTGGTTGGCAGGGAAGTCCTACGCCATTCTGATATTCTGCTCGCGCAGGCAAGTGCGATCAAATCAGAACGTACAAAAATGAGTAGTGAATTGGCGGCGCTGGATGGTATTGAAGCTTTTCCCTCTGATGCGAATTTTATTTTATTTCGCGTCGATGATGCCACCCGGATATTCCAAGAACTTAAACAACACGGGATATTAATCAAAAATCTAAATGGAACGCACCCCCTGTTAATTAATTGCCTGCGTGTCACGGTAGGCACACCTGACGAAAATTCACAGTTTCTTCAGGCACTACATACCATACTCAGCAAATCTGTCTAAACACCGATATAAAAACATTTTCGACACCTATTCTATGCGCCAAGCTCAAATCACACGCCATACACTAGAAACCCAGATCAGCATCAATTTGAATCTGGACGGAACGGGAAAAACCAGTTTTGATACTGGCGTACCTTTTCTTGAGCATATGCTCGATCAGATTGCACGCCACGGCATGATTGATCTTGAGATCAAGGCCAAAGGCGATTTGCACATTGATGCGCATCACACGGTTGAAGATATCGGCATTACATTAGGACAGGCTCTAGCGCAGGCTGCTGGAGATAAAAAGGGACTGCGTCGTTACGGCCATGCATATGTGCCGCTTGATGAAGCGTTATCAAGGGTGGTCATCGATTTATCCGGACGTCCCGGACTGGAGCTCAATATTAATTTCGTACGCGCGCATATTGGTGAGTTTGACGTAGATCTGGTCAATGAATTTTTCCAAGGCTTTGTTAATCATGCCTTGGTAACATTGCACATTGACAATCTTTCTGGCAAAAATGCACACCACCAGGCAGAGACAGTGTTTAAAGCATTTGGCCGCGCACTGCGCATGGCGCTTGAGCTTGACCCTGCGGCGGCAGGGATAATCCCATCGACCAAGGGCACTTTATAAGCAACTTCATTTTATTACACAGTACAAAATGACGAATATTGCAATTGTAGATTATGGAATGGGGAATTTGCGTTCCGTATCTAAAGCCCTTGAACATGTCGCACCCACAGCTACTATCGTAGTCACTAGCGACCCGTCGGTAGTTAAAGAAGCAGAGCGCGTCGTAGTGCCGGGTCAGGGCGCGATGCCTAACTGCATACATGAGTTGGAAATACGCGGTTTACGTGGCGCTGTTCAGGAAGCGGCTACCAACAAACCGTTTCTCGGGATCTGTATTGGTTTACAAATGTTGTTTGAAGAAAGTGAAGAAGGTAACATCAAAGGCCTGGGCATTCTACCCGGCAGAGTCTTGCATTTCCCCTCTTCGGCCATGACCACGCCTGACGGACAAAAACTTAAAGTCCCCCACATGGGATGGAATCAGGTGCATCAAACAATTGATCATCCACTGTGGCATGGTATCGCAAACGATGCCCGTTTTTATTTTGTCCACAGTTATTACGTCGAAACCACGGAATCGCAACCGGTAGCGGCACGAAGCGATTATCCTTTCCCATTTACTTGTGCCGTCGCAAAGGACAATATTTTCGCTGTCCAGTTTCACCCGGAAAAAAGTCATGTCGCCGGATTAATGCTTCTGAGTAACTTCGCCAACTGGACACCCCATTTCGCTGACGAAGCTAGCTGAATTCAACATACATGAACCCGACTTCACCCAATCTCAATTATCAATCATCAACGTTGGTTAAGATATGTTAATCATTCCCGCAATCGATCTAAAAGATGGACAATGTGTCCGGCTCAAACAAGGGATTATGGAGGATGCCACGGTATTTTCTGACAATCCCGGTAACATGGCGAAACATTGGCTGGAACAAGGTGCGCAGCGATTGCACCTAGTAGATTTGGACGGCGCATTCGCCGGCAAGCCAAAAAATGAATTGATTATTCGTGAAATTGTTGAAACTATCGATGGCAAAATCCCAATTCAGCTAGGTGGCGGCATTCGTGACCTGGAAACCATTGATCGCTACCTGGATTATGGTATCACCTATGTCATTATTGGCACCGCGGCAGTAAAAATACCAGGATTTCTGCAAGATGCCTGCGATGCCTTCCCGGGGAATATTTTGGTTGGATTAGATGCAAAAGACGGCAAAGTTGCCGTCAACGGCTGGTCTAAAATTACTGGCCATGATGTCATCGAACTGGCAAAGAAATTTGAAGGATATGGCGTGGAAGCGGTTATTTACACAGATATCGGGCGTGACGGCATGCTCAACGGCGTTAACGTTAAGGCCACAGTAGAATTAGCCAATGAACTGATGGTTCCTGTCATTGCCAGCGGCGGCATTACCAATCTTGACGATGTCAAAACGTTGTGCAAAATCGAGCATGAAGGCATCATCGGCGCGATCACCGGGCGAGCCATTTACGAAGGTTCACTGGATTTTAGGGAAGCACAGCAATTGGCCGATAAAATGAGTGCAGGCAACTAGGAAATTCCGATCTTATGGGGCTGGCAAAACGAATCATTCCATGTCTGGACGTTACCAACGGGCGCGTCGTCAAAGGCATCAATTTTATTGAACTGCGCGACGCAGGTGATCCAGTTGAGATTTCCCGCCGTTATGATGAACAAGGCGCAGATGAGCTGACTTTCCTTGACATTACCGCCAGTTCAGATAATCGTGATTTGATCCTGCATATTATTGAAGAAGTTGCCGCTCAGGTATTTATACCATTAACGGTTGGCGGGGGCGTTCGACAAGTTGATGATGTACGCCGGTTATTAAATGCCGGTGCTGACAAAGTCAGCATTAACACCGCTGCGGTACAGAATCCGCAACTGGTCGCCGATGCGGCGGGTCATTATGGCGCCCAATGCATCGTGGTCGCGATAGACGCGAAACAAGTTAATAAAACTGACAACATGCCGCGCTGGGAGGTGTTTACTCACGGCGGGCGTAAGGCTACTGGCATAGACGCGGTTGAATGGGCAAAAAAAATGCAATCACTGGGTGCTGGTGAGATTCTTCTGACCAGCATGGACAAGGACGGTACACGTAACGGCTTTGACCTGGCACTTACCCGCGCGGTTTCTGACGCCATCGATATTCCCATCATTGCCAGTGGCGGCGTTGGCAACCTGGATCATCTAGTCGACGGTATTTTAAAAGGTCATGCTGATGCCGTGCTGGCGGCAAGTATATTTCACTATGGAGAATATACTGTCCATCAAGCCAAAAAATATATGGCGGAACATGGCATTGAGGTACGGCTGTAATGTTATACTTCTCTTCTCTTTGCTCAGGAATACCCACATATCGCACATCGCTCCAGGTAAGTAGCATTGTTGCAAAGCCTTGCAATAAGAATAGCGCTTCACCAGGAACAACATACTTTAAACGGTTAGCACAGAATGTAACCACGTTATTCATGCAAAATGTGAGTTTTACAACATTCAAAACGGGTTTTATGCCTGATACTTGGCTCAGTAAAATTAATTGGTCTGACGATGAATTAGTGCCCGTCATTGCACAAGAAGCTGGTAGTGGCAAAGTGCTGATGGTCGCCTGGATGAACCGGGAAGCCGTCAAGCTTACCGTCGAAACCGGCCGGGCGGTCTACTGGTCACGTTCACGTAAAAAACTCTGGCACAAAGGTGAAGAATCCGGCCACGTCCAGAAAGTAAAGGATATTTATTTGGATTGCGATGAAGACGTATTATTACTGACGGTAGAGCAAGTCGGCGGCATTGCCTGCCACACTGGTAGACACAACTGTTTCTTCAACAAGCTTAAAAATGGACAGTGGGTGGTTACCACCCCAGTTATTAAAGATCCAAAAGAAATTTACCAAAAATGACAGAGTCATCCATTCTACATCGTCTGGCGCAAACCATTGAAATGCGCAAGCACACTGATCCGGCCAGCTCCTATGTTGCCAAGTTGTTACATGATGGCCAGGACAAAATACTCAAAAAAATTGCCGAAGAATCGGCAGAAACGCTGATGGCGTCAAAAGATGGCGACACGCAGCATGTGATTAGGGAAACTGCCGATCTGTGGTTTCATTGCCTGGTGCTGTTGTCTCATCACGGGTTAAAACCTGACGATGTACTGAATGAACTGCAGCGACGTGAAGGCGTTTCAGGAATCGATGAAAAAGCATCAAGAAAACGGGATAACTAACGATAATGGACGATTGCCTATTCTGTAAAATAGTACGCGGTGAAATTCCTGCCAGCAAAGTCTACGAAGATGAAGACGTATTTGCTTTCAACGACATTCATCCAGCAGCGCCTGTTCATTTTATGCTGATACCCAAGCTTCATATTGCATCATTATCTGACGTTGACGACACACATCAACAATTACTCGGCAAAATGTTGCTACTTACACCACGCCTGGCAAAAGAGCAGAGTTGCACCAATGGTTTTCGCACAATTATCAATACCGGACATGCGGGCGGGCAAGAAGTTTTCCATCTGCATATTCATATCATCGGTGGAAAAGAACGCTTACCAAGTATGATTCATCATGGTTAGCTTGAGAAATGTTCAAGTATTTCATATTAAGGAGTAAATGATGGGTACATTTAGTATTTGGCACTGGCTTGTCGTTTTGGCGATTGTTGTTCTGGTATTTGGCACTAAAAAGCTACGCAATCTAGGCGGTGATCTGGGTAGTGCAATAAAGGGCTTCAAGGAAGGCATGAAAGAATCCGAAGATGAAAAGACTGCAACCTCACCACCACCCCAAGTAAAGGGTCAAACAATTGAAGGTGAGGCCCGGGAAGCAAAACCGAAGGAAGAAACTAAGGAGAAAATTCAGTCCTAGATATAAGCCCGGCTTTTGGACTATGAATCGTCGACCAAACGTGATTCCGGTAGCCACGGAGATCAAAATACGATCAATGGTTACTGTTAATCACACAAAACCTATCTGACAGTATGTTTGATATCGGCTTTATCGAAATAATGATCGTTTCAATGGTCGCATTGATTGTGATCGGACCGGAACGGCTCCCCCATGTGGCACGTACCGCGGGGCATCTGTTGGGACGACTACGGCGATATGTAAGCAGCGTTAAGAATGACATCCAGAATGAAATCAGACTGGACGAATTAAAAAATATGCACACCTCAATAAAGGAAACCACAGATTCTATTGAGAGTTCGGTACGGCAGGAAATTGACCAAATAAAATCAATGACCGAAACTGACAACACGGCCCCCCCATCCTCTCCGACTCCCAATGAAACAAGTGCCGATACAAAACCCCAGGTAGACGCAGCTGTGTCGTCCAGCAAACCACAATCGCAGACAGCAAATCTAGAAGAGCAACAACATCACGTTGCTAAAAACGAAAACAAATAGCCGCCAGTATATTTATGTCTGCCAAATTATATCTTCACCGATTTTCATCCGATGAACGCTGAAAGTACGTTTATTTCGCATTTGCTAGAACTACGCACGCGAATGATACGCATACTGGGTGGACTTATGCTCGCCTTCCTGCCCTGTGCTTATTTTGCACGCGAGCTATATAACCTGCTGGCACAGCCGCTACTTGAAAAACTTCCTCAGGGCGGACAAATGATCGCCACCGAAGTCACCACACCTTTTTTTGTGCCAATGAAAGTCGCCATGATGATGGCTTTTCTAATCACATTACCACAT
>JAJFJI010000189.1 GCA_021774205.1 Nitrosomonas sp. | reverse complement strand
CAATCAAACAAATCAATTTTAAGTTCTTCATATAGGTTTTATCCTGTATGAAAAGCGTGATACTCGACAAGCTTACGCTTTTCTGTTAATCACTTGGCTATATGAACGAATCTTTAAAAAAATGAAGCTACTCAAATATTGCATTTAAATCCATAATTCTTTTTTTGGTCTAACAGAATCAGAACCCCATTTCGACAATTCGACATAACCCAAACTATATTGGTTTCCAATATTCTATAAATTTAATGCTGAATGAAAGCTGAACAAAAATTGAATAACAAAACGATCGCCTACCAAAAAAGACTCGAAAGAAGGTATCATATTGCCAAAAATGTCGTTGATGAATGACAGGCAGGTTATTTAAAAACTGAACAATCAACCTCAGAGAAGCCTTAAGAAATGTTTCTGTAAACCTATTAGGGTTATAAAAGCTTAAGATATCTATCAATTTTAATTTTAAGGGAAGAATTCAATATGTCACAAAAATACCCGGTTATTGCCGTTACCGGATCGTCCGGCGCAGGCACGTCAACAGTAAAATCAAGTTTTGAGCACATTTTTCGACGTGAAAAATTAAAAGCTGCAGTGGTGGAAGGCGATAGCTTTCATCGCTATGATCGCCAAGCAATGAAACAAGCAGTTACCGAATCAGAAAAAAATAATGCGCGGCCCATCAGTCATTTTGGCCCTGAAGCCAACGAATTTGATAAGCTAGAAAAACTTTTCAAAGAGTATGGCGAAACCGGCAGTGGGCAAACGCGCCTGTATCTCCATAATGAGGAAGAAGCACTCCCTTGGAAGCAACAGCCGGGAACCTTTACACCATGGTCACCCATTCCAGCAGGAACGGATTTGCTGTTTTATGAGGGGTTACACGGCGGCGTTAAGAATGGCACGACTGAAGTTGCAAAGTATGTGGATTTACTGGTCGGTGTGGTACCTATTGTGAACTTGGAATGGATCCAAAAGATACATCGTGACACTAGTGCACGCGGTTATTCCCCAGAAGCAGTGACCCAAACTATTTTGCGTCGCATGCATGACTACGTGCATTACATTACGCCTCAGTTCTCAAAAACACATATTAATTTTCAGCGAGTTCCAACGGTTGATACGTCAAATCCCTTCATTGCGCGTGAAATTCCTACGCTGGATGAAAGTATGGTCGTTATTCGTTTCCGTGACCCTGAGAACATCGATTTTACTAATTTATTAGCTATGATCCATGACTCTTTCATGTCCCGGCGCAATACCATTGTGGTGCCAGGTGGCAAAATGGGCATGGCGATCGAATTACTTTTAACGCCCATAATTTTAGATATGATAGCCAAAAAGTAGCCTGTAATTTTTTCTTATTTTATAGGTCGACATACATTGTTATCTATAGAACGTTACTTAGAATAACAAAGAGTTAGTCACTATTATATTAGAAAAGACTGCTTTAGCCCTGTCTTAATCCTGTATACCCCCTCACTATGAAAATTTCATTGTGGGGTGGTTACTTCGATATCCATAAGCGCATGTCCTCCCTATTAGCCGACCTTAATCCTGAGCAACTCGAAGCAATTACACTACCACATCAATCAGCACTGATATTGGCAGGTGCGGGCAGCGGCAAAACCCGTGTACTAACAACACGGATTGCCTACTTGATCCAGTCCGGGCAAGTGAGCCCGCACGGCATTTTGGCGGTGACTTTTACCAATAAGGCGGCAAGAGAAATGCTAACGCGAATTACCGCTATGTTGCCAATTAACACACGTGGAATGTGGGTAGGGACTTTTCACGGCCTTTGCAACCGCATGTTGCGTTCACACTATCAGGAAGCTGGATTGCCGCAGGCTTTTCAGATTCTAGATACAGCAGATCAGCTGGCAATGATTAAACGTATCCTAAAGAGTAGCGGTGTAAGTGACAAAGAATTTCCACCACGCCAAGTCCAATGGTTTATCAATAATGCAAAGGAGGGAGGGCTGCGGGCCTCGCAGGTAGAAACATACGATCAGTTTACGCGAAACATGGCCGAATTTTATCTAGCTTATGAACAGCGTTGTTACAAGGAAGGCGTGGTGGATTTTCCCGAGCTGCTCCTACGCTGCTATGAATTACTGATGCGCAATGAAATACTGTGTAAACATTACTGCGATCGTTTTAGTCATATTCTGGTAGATGAATTCCAAGACACCAATCAGTTGCAATACCGATGGCTCAAATTACTGGCGGGGACGGGCTCCAGTATGTGCTCGGCGGTATTCGTGGTGGGCGATGATGACCAAAGTATTTATGCATTTCGTGGCGCGGACACCGAAAACATGAAACATTTCGAGCATGATTTTAATATTTCTCATATTATCAAGCTGGAACAAAATTACCGTTCCCACGGTAATATTCTTAATGCCGCGAATACACTAATACAAAACAATAGTGGGCGATTTGGTAAAAATTTGTGGACTTCGGAGGGGCACGGTGAAGCATTGCGGGTATATAACGCGGCCACTGATTTCGATGAGGCATCGTTCATTGTTGACGAAGTAAAAACTTTACATGCAGAGGGTATCGAATTATCCCAGATTGCGCTGCTTTATCGTTCAAATGCACAATCACGCGTACTGGAACACAGCCTTTTTAATGCGTCATTGCCTTACCGGGTCTATGGCGGCATGCGATTTTTTGAGCGACAGGAAATCAAGCATGCGCTGGCCTATTTGCGCTTAATTGCTAACCCTGATGACGATAATGCGTTGTTACGAATTATTAATTTTCCAACACGGGGTATCGGTCCGCGTAGTCTGGAACAATTACAGGATACGGCTGGACAGCAGGGTTGGAGTTTATCGACTGCCGCGGCAAATAAATATGGCGGTGAAGCAGTTTCAGCTGAGGAATCCGCTAAGACGAAAAAAGGCGTTGCCGGGTTTGTGTCACTATTGCAGGTAATGCGCCAGGATTGCGCTGAGTTGACGCTCCCTGAAATAGTTAAGCATATGTTAGCGCACAGCGGGTTGATTGCGCACTATCAGAAAGAGCGGGAAGGCGCAGACCGGCTGGAAAATCTGAATGAATTAATTAACGCTGCCACCAGCTTCGTACATGAAGCTGAAGACGATAGCCTGATCGCATTTCTTTCCCATGCATCGCTTGAAGCCGGCGAACACCAAGCCGGTACCGATCAGGATGCTTTGCAACTCATGACCGCACATTCCGCCAAAGGCTTGGAATTTCATAGTGTTTTTTTAAGTGGGCTGGAAGAAGGACTTTTCCCGCATGAGAATAGCCGCGATGATGATAATGGGCTGGAGGAAGAAAGACGCTTGATGTATGTTGCCATGACGCGCGCACGTCGACGTTTGTATTTAAGCTTTGCTCAGAGCCGCATGTTACATGGACAAACTCGTTACAACGTACGGTCACGTTTTCTAGATGAAATTCCGGATAACTTGATGAAATGGCTACAACCCGTACAAAAAATGGATGTCAGTTATTTTGGATCAAGTGCGGAAAATCAATTCGCAAAGCCCGTCCGACAAACATCTGATTATGGCAAACGTCGCACCGGATTTGTTAATCAAAAATCACAGGCAGGTCAGTGGCGGGTAGGACAAAATGTCTTGCATGCCAAGTTTGGTGCTGGCGTCATTATCAATTGTGAAGGTCAAGGTAGTGATGCGCGCGTTCAGGTACGTTTTGACCGGGTTGGCATGAAGTGGTTATTGTTAGAGTTTGCAAAGTTAACGCCGGTATAAATTGTTAATTTGGCTACAATTGTTACATCTGAGCGCTTACCGCTTATGAAATTATAATTTGTATTATTCTTTAACAGTCTTTATTTTTTTCTTCCTTGTTAAAGAAAATGCTATATTTTTATAGTAATACGCTGCCTCATTAATAAAAACTGGAAAAAATATTTCGTCTTCATGGTTTACCATAACTTTTCCATCAAGTTTTTCAAATATTAGCGCCCCTTTCTCCAGTGGCTTATAGTCCATGTCTTGAATATTTTTATGAATGATAGCATTAATTTTTCCATCTGAATCCAGTGGAAAATCAACTGTTTTAACATGTTCATAAACTTCAATTTCATCTTCAAAATTTACGTCTAATCCTTTGTTCTTTTTTTCAATAAACTCTAAGCAGGCCAATGTGGCATCATATGCCTGCATCAAAATGTCATGGCGAACAACGCCATTTGGGATTGGGCCGAGTTCAAGCGCAAAACCGTATTTCGCTAAAGAATTAAGAAATGGGTGATCATTATTGCTGGTATATGCTCCAGGGGGTATGTAATAGACAAAAACATTGGGTATTTTAAATTTCATATATGAGGCTAACTGCAAATTGAACGCGTTGTCATTAACAAGAATAATAGAAACACCCATATTGGCAGTGGTAGAGTGAATGTCAATGATAAGATCTGTTTTTGAATTTTCTTTCGGCCCCAATACTTGATTGATAACTTTCGCTCGATTTGCCTCATAGCTATCTAAGGCATAATTTGATAGGTCCTCGTTAAGAAAAGACCTATTCAAATCATCATCGACAAAGCGAACATTATTTTCATAGGCTTTGGGATTTGATAGAAAAAGGC
>JAJFJI010000188.1 GCA_021774205.1 Nitrosomonas sp. | reverse complement strand
GCGCAGATCGTCAGGATGAATCTGTTCTTCAGCAGATAACAAAACTCTGAAGCGTGCAGAATCGACCAATGTGCCAATCCCCATTATTCTGGACGGGGGAAATCCGGCCAGTTGCGTAGCAAGGTAAGTTAATGCATCAACTGGATTGGTGATGATGATCAAAATAGCCCGGGGATTTTTTTGAACCAGAGAAGGAATGATTTTCCGGAATAATGTGACATTAGCCGGTCCCAGTTCCATCCGGTCGGTCATCTGGCCTTTATCTTGCACAGAAGCCGTAACCACTAGAATATCGCTGTCTGTCACACCGTCAATAGCACTGCTTTCAATCATCATCGAGCGCTCGCAAAAAGACAGGGTATGTTGCAAATCCAGCGCATCCCCTTGCGCTTTTGTTACATTCCGGCTCGCCAGCACTAGATGATTACCCAGCCCTTTCAAAACTATTGCATATGCAAGCGACGAACCTACATGTCCGGTTCCGATTATGGCAATTTTCATTTTGAATTCACTTGATTAATGTTTGTCTTACCGCCTAGAAATCATTTTTTGCTTTTACTAGTATTTGATAGATTTGGTACTTTACAAGCAAAATAAAAGACTTGGCCCCATGACACAAAATCCTGGCGCACTGTCCGGTCTGCATTCTCATTAATGGTTAATGATGCAGATGTATGTTGAATAAAAATATGCATCATACCTACCCTGAAATTACTTAATTCCGGCAGCTGCTGCATTATTTCATCCGTTACCAGGTGAAACCCGCGTGAGCGAGCTTTAAGCCGGATTTGTTTTTGTACCCACATAGAATAATTGCTTTATCATTTGAATTCCCAGTAATATTTAAAAATTAATTATTGTAACTAGCTTATCCCTATAATCCGCCATTTCGGTGTTACAAAATGATCATTGTCACGTGTAAACTCACATTTTGTTCCTTGAACTGACGAATGTTAGGAGCAATCTGAACAGTTACTTTGATGTACTGAATAATTACTAATTATTCAACTTGCATACACATTTGGCAACATTTTTCCAAAATGATAGAAACTGTTATTGATTTGATTCGTCATGGCGAGCCGGTTGGCGGACGCTGTTATCGTGGTCACAGCATCGATGACCCACTCACTGAGAAGGGTTGTGGGATACAGTTGGTAAATTCAACGAGTGGCAGCATATCATAACCTCACCACTTCAGCGGTACCAGGCGTTTGCACGAGCCTTGGGGGAACGTCACGGAATAAATGTCGGTGTTGAGCCTCGATTTAAAGAAGTGGGATTTGGTTCATGGGAGGGTCTTAGCCATGATGATGTAAAAATTGGTCGGGCTGATGAATATCACGCTTTCTTAAAAGACCCGGTCAATCATCGGCCGCAAGGTGCAGAAGTGCTCGATGATTTTATTCATCGGATCGGCACAGCCTATGACGAAACCATTGAACGCTATCGTAATAAACATATTCTCGTCGTTGCTCATGCTGGCGTAATTCGTGCAGTTATCGCCAAGACAGTTCAAGTGACACCGACTGGCCTTTATCGAATCAAAGTCAGCAATGGCGGCATTACCCGTATTCGCCACACAAAAGCAGGTGGAAGATTGGAGCTGCTAAATGGAAGGCTATCCAACTAAGAAGGTATCGGTAATTGTTTAGTGCAAGCTTTGCAAATTGCAATGCCTGACACCTTTCGTTTATGTATAGGCATATAGGAATAATACATGTCCCAACCATTTGATTTCGATAAAACGCTAGCAGAGTTACAAGCAGGAAAAGATTTAACTTGCAAATTCAATGCGCAAGAACCTGCCCCATAAGATTCTCATCTCTTCATGGTTTGTATTGAACTATATGAATGACAGATTCCTCGACTTCCTTCATTGCTTCCATGAATTCTTGAAATGCTTTTTTGCTGCTCGTGACACCCCATTTTCTTTCTAGATAACCTAAAGCTTTACCAGGAGCAATGCAACCAACAATGTCATCAATGGTATTACCAGCATGAATTTTAATAAGTGATCTGCCGGGAACATCCATTACTTCATAAGCTTGATATCCACCTCGATTATACATTCCAAGTTTAAGTGTATATTTACCTTCAGGAATACATGATTCTCGCCGTTTATTATCCACCCACGGCCTCTCTACAGTAAAACATTGAAATTCTGGAATCATTAACTTGCCAAATACTCCAAATGGAGAATAAGCAAATCTTTCAAGTATTACTTTGTCCGACATATGAGTCTCCTACCTTAATTGCAGCTCTATCATTCACAATAAACTTCACTTTGTTGCAGACTTAAGCAAAATGTTAATCCTTTTTCATAATTTCTTAGCTCAAGTTTATTGCGAAAAATAATAACAAGAGATAGATATTATAGAACCTACCCGACCCCGTTGCTTTCCCTACATCGCGCAATTACTTGGTGAATTCAGGTACTTGTATACAAAATTCAAGATCTGGCACCTTGGTGTTGATTACCTCCTTATATTTCTCTTTTATATTTCCTCTAGAGCGTTAACAACTACAGCTTGTAGCCTAGTCTCATATTGCACTATAAATTAAAATGATCACTCATCACGGGTTATTTGCTTTAGATAGAAAAACACTCAACAAATTGTCTAGTGTTACCTATTTCAGAGCTATTAGGTTACTCAGCTCCCTTTGGTGATTCTATTTTTGCCGCTTCTGGCGCCATCGTTTTAAAGGTCGCCTCTTTAACTGAAGCACGTTTGGCCCATTCTCGTGCTGCAGCTCCAGTAGCAAAAAATTGAACATGTGTTGTACCAAGATTATTATCGCCAAATGGACCAAAGAACTGACTGTTGTTATCAAGAGATGCAAAGAAAGAGGGAACTTTTACTTCCCACTGATTAGGACCACCGTCCTCAATACATCCATCATTTCTAGTAATAAAAACCGGAGGATAAGCAAACTCTGATCGATTATATCCAAGCTTTAAACTTGTAGGGTAAGGACCACCAGTTCCGTTCCATGCAACCTTTAATCCGAATGCGGTATCCGTTGCAAAATAAAAGGCTCGTGTTTGAGTTACCTTATCTTTATCTATCCCTGCAATCCAATGCCAAAACTTTTTTACAGGACTGCGTGTATCGATAGGACGACTGTCTGCATCGTTATCGTTTTTCAAACAGATAGGGGGTGATAAACTTTTATCGGGTTTGTCGGAGTTGTAGGGACTGTTGGTGTTGTTGGTGTTGTTGGTGTTGTTGGTGACTTCAGATAATAGCAATACTGCCGCATCCCCACCGGCAAATACAGATGTTATTTGAGGATTAAACATACTTCCACCTAGACCGAATGATCCTAACAGTGGCAGTGTATTTTCTTCACTAATAGTGTTCTGATAAGTTGGTGTGATGGCTAGCTCCCGTCTTGCAATAGTAATTTCTGCAGTTGGTGGTGTATCATCAATATCAAGCCCAACATTAGTTTTTGTCATAAATAATATTCGATCGTATCCTGCACATCCCGATAACAGTAATATCCCAGCAACTGACAACATACATTTTTTTAAATTCTTATTCATAACTAATTCTCCTTTTCCTGGGATATGTTTTTTGTATCGGATAGATTCTCTATTTCAACTGGATAAGTTCCAATCTTGAACTGAAAAAAATCATTACTCGGCGGACGCTCGATAGTAATTGCTACATTCTCATCATAAATAAGAATATGCTCACGCTGGTCATAGCCCACACTCATTCCTAATGAACCATTATCCATACCAACAGCAACGCCAGTCATGGTAGTTCTCCGAATAATGGCTTGCTTTTCTTCCTCAGGAGGAGTTACTTTCATCGAAAGATGGCCAAAACCAAAAATATGCTCGACTCCAGAAACGCGATCATGGTAGTACACTGCACAGCCAGGCAAAGTTAAGCTTGCTAAAGCAAAAATAATGATCTTAAATTTCACTCCTGATGAAAACATCTTGAATCCTTATGGCTCCATCTAATAAGAAAGAAATAGGTGCAAGTTGTTATAGAGTGCATAAACGCTACTACGCTCTCATAAATCTTAAACTGAACGATTCATTCATTAATTACAAAATGCTATGAAACAAATTCTTTTATTTCTCAATCCAGTCACTTTGACTTGTCTTCTTTATACGATAATCCAGGCCAAAAACAAAATAGCCCAATTGAGTCATTTTTAATTTTTAAACTCTGAGTAATATATATTTCCGAATCACAACAGCAACAAAACCCACACTCACCCTACCCACACTAACATCTCACTTCGTGTCGACACGCCCATCTTCCTGTATATATTTTTAATATGGTTACGCACGGTGTGATAGCTGAGGTGAATTCTTTCAGAGATGTCGCGAGCAGTGATGCCTTGGTAGATCAGTGCAGCAATTTCCTGTTCACGACTGGTTAAGCCAGCACTAATTAATTGACGAGAGTTCCGGCCGCTTTGGTTGGCTATTCTTGAAAAACGCAATAAATACAAATGCTCATTGTCGTTGCATCCTTTATTAACCAGTTTCAGCGTGATTTCATACAAGCGCCTGCCAAGTCGCGTCAGGAAACAATGTGACTTAGTTTCTCTAGTCTTAACTACAATTAATTCAGGCAGTATCTTTGACAAGAGATCCTCACATTCAACAGCCTTGTCAAAAGAGTGGTTTTTGTAAACCAGGACGCCATCATCGCGCACGACGGCCACCGGTTCATTATGATCAGATAGGTGCCCTAATATTAGTTGAAAGTTTTGACTTTCTTCCTGTGCGAGTACTGTTTTAATGGTTTGCAATAAGAAAGGACGCAGTAATTGCAACAATTTGAAATTACGCG
Source organism: Nitrosomonas sp. (assembly GCA_021774205.1). Taxonomy (GTDB): domain Bacteria; phylum Pseudomonadota; class Gammaproteobacteria; order Burkholderiales; family Nitrosomonadaceae; genus Nitrosomonas. Next base: position 930 of record JAJFJI010000188.1, on the reverse strand, counting down.
AATGATGAAACTGATCCTGAAATTTCAGGTAGCAAAAATAGAGGGCGGCGGCTGATCCGGTTGCACTCATCATAGCGACTAGCGTGCAACTGCAATCAATACGATGGCAAGATCTAGATGTCAGATAATCCTGACAAATTAGGCTGGTATAGCAAAAATCTTGAATAGCTAGTTGGGTATATGTTTTACCTGTTACTGGATGTCCCAATATTTGGTTCTGGAGTACAAATTCCAGAAAATTTTCCCAGGTCGGCTGACAAAATGATGACTGGTTAATGCCACCCAATAACCGCGGCGTATTTTGTTCACCTTCCAAACGCACATAAAACGCACCACTGCAATCTATCAATGGAATTAATACGGTTTTTAATACCTGATTGAATTCATTTCTGGTCTGGCACGCACTGAGCAAATCAATAATTTCTTGTACTGCTTGATTGTCTTCGCGGTTAAACGCAGCCAACTTAATTGCACGATCCATCACCCCCCCCCGTATTCATATTATTTTTACTTCTACAGAAGAATCTAAAGGCACTAAAGCCAATGTGACTCAAGTCAACCAATGTTTTTATCAATAAAAGGTCAAACTAACTCACCCTGTTATCAGTTCAGCGTTTTAGACGAGCTATTTAACTATCACACACAATACGAGAAAAATATTAAACAATAACCATACTGATATCTGTGATATTACCCACACATATTGTAAAGTCAATTAAGAAATACACATTACCCAATGAAAAACAACCACAAACCAAACAGCCAAATCTACTAAAAATCCGAGTACATTGATTCCCAGTCTCTTTCAGAACTGACTATAGTTACATTTAAATTTTAAATCGGCGTTATAATTCGCTTTTCAATAAACTCAGATTAATTTCATGACCACAATAGTTTCAGTTCGGCGTGGTTCAAAAGTTGCGCTCGGTG
>JAJFJI010000187.1 GCA_021774205.1 Nitrosomonas sp. | reverse complement strand
GATTATCCTGCCATATGGCATATGGCAAAAGATCGTATTCGTCCAGGCGGGTTATATATCGCTGATAATGTACTTTGGCATGGGCGTGTGGCAGCTGAAAGCTATACTGATGTTGTTCCTGGCTGGACTGAAGCAATTCTTGAGCACAACCGGTTAATTTTTAGTGATTCCGATTTTGATGCTTTTATAAATCCATCACGTGATGGTGTCGTTGTTGCACGCAGAAAGACTGTATAATGTCGCTGGTGGTTTTTTATGCGGTTTTTTTACAAAGAATAAATTTCGACTGAATTTTTAAGGAAAAAATATGCAAATACATGTTTATGATACCTATGTTAAGGCTAAAGACGGGCATATTATGCATTTTGATGTATTTACTGCCATAAAAGACGATCAAAAAGCAATAGAATATGCGAAGGAATGGCTAAACTCGATTGGCGAGGGTGGGTCGACGGTTAGCAGCAAGGAATGCAGTTTCTGCCATAGCCAGAGTGCGCCGCCTGATGTGGTTGAAGCGATTAATAAAGATGGCTATTTTATCTATAAAATGGAAGGCTGTTAATGGTGATGATTGATCACCGATATTGATTTGCCACGGATAAGGCTATTTTGTGAATAGAAAACGGCTAGTAACGACGATGCAACTTATCTTTTAATTCTCAAGGTTCCGATAAATGAGACTAAAATTTGAAAAATTGTTTGTTTTAAGTGTTGCCTTAACCATGAGTGTGACAACAACCTGGGCTCAGGCACCAAAGAAGATTGGCGAACATGACGACTGGTCAGCGTATGTGTTTGTTGAAGGTGCTGACAATAAAGTGTGTTACATGGTTAGCCAGCCCAGAAAAGAAGAAGGGAACTATACGCAGCGCGGTGATGTTTTTGCTTTGATAACACACCGGCCAGCGGAGAATAGTCGTGATGTATTTAGTTATATTGCAGGCTATTCTTATAAACCGGAAAGCGAGGTAACGGTTACTGTCGGCAACCAGAATTTTATCCTTTTTACAGAAGGAGAGTCAGCCTGGACGCCTGATCAAGCAACTGATAACAAACTGACGGACGCTATTCGTCGTGGCAGTTCCTTTGTGGTTAAAGGCGTATCTGCGAGAGGCACGAAAACGATAGATACTTTTGGTTTAAAAGGATCGTCAGCTGCTTACAAAAATATTTCTGAAGAGTGTGGAATATAGGGGTGTCTGAAATTTAGTACTCGATTCTGAGCCAATTTTTTTTGGATATGCTTCCAAGAATAATAACAATATGAAAGAGAAAATAACTATTTATCAAAAACCTACATGCAGTAAATGTAGAGCAACGCTTGCAATTCTTAGAGACAGCGGTGTGGAATTTGAATCAGTCAATTATTATGAAACACCACTAACTGAAGAGAATATTCGAGATCTTCTCGACAAATTAAATCTATCGCTACGCGACATTTTACGTAAAGATGAGCCATTGGCTAAAGATCTTGGCGCTGTATCAGACGATGCGTTGATCAAAATCATGTTAGAAAACCCGGATTTGATACAACGACCGATCGTTGTGCGTGGCGACAAGGCAAGATTGTGCCGACCCCCCGAAAATGTTAATGAATTACTTAAATTTTAGTAACTGTTCAGCTTGCCCATATAATTTGTCAGTTCAAGGGGCAAGATATGAGTTTACAAATGATAATGATCATTTTGTAACGCCGAAATGGCGGATTTTAGGGGGGCAAACTGAATAGTTACAATTTTGATATTTTTTATGCTTATGACGTCTGTGCAGTCATTAATATTCAAGGTAAAGTTGAAAGGCGCCTAAAGTCAAAATCTGTTTTTTACATTTATATGTAAGGAATAAAACGTTTTTTGCGTTTATCTCAAGCGTGTGAGTTAAATCTCCATACCCCGCCACACCAACTAATGATGATTCATTGTACTGGGTCGGTCGTTATAACTTTTTTTCTTGTGTGCTATTCAAGCTGATTTTTTCAACACGAAAGTAGACGTTTCTTCGGACCTGGCTGCTCCGCTGCTGAGTATTTCTATATCCAATAATAGTGTATTGACGTCACTTGCCTCATCCGCAATCGCCGTGCGTCCTGACCATGTTTTCTAACAGTATAAGCACATATATTTTTAGTAAATTTGTTATGAGTGGTGAAAAACATTCAATGCTATGAACCCAAAAGAAATCCTGTATGTGTAGCTTTCATGCAAAACCAGAAAAATTGAACAGATGTGGCGAGCGCATTGTCATTCGATTGGCACGATGGTTTGGGCTTTTTGTTAGTGTCGTTTTGTTATTAATAGCGATGCCGACAGTATCCGTTGCTATGCCTGAAGCGCAAGCGTTGCGTAAGCAATTGGAGAAATATTTAACGGCAACAACGCAAGAAAGTGGTTTAAGTGCATTGCAACGTTTTTATGCAGGTCGGGATTATCAGCCGATTTGGTTGCAGTCAGATTCAACATCAGTGCTGCATGATATTGCTTTGGAATTCATTGCAAATGCTGAGGCAGAGGGATTAGATAGTCATGACTACCAGCTTCATCATTTGCGACAGTTGCGGTCAGATAATTATTCGGCTATTCCTTATGAGTTGGAATTTCAGACAACTCGGGCGTTATTGATGCTGGCAGAGGATATGCGCCTAGGTCAATTATCAGCAAAAGAAGTAGATCCAGACTGGCATATCCCACAGCCACTTTTTGATCCGGTAATTTTTTTATTGGAGGCTGTGGCTTCCGATCATTTTCAGCAATCCTTATACGATTTGTCGCCAAAGATTCCTAGTTATCAGTTGTTAAAACAAGCTTTAGCGAAATACCGCGACCTGGTTGCGCGTCAAATTGCCTGGACTCGGATCCCAGCTTTTTTTGATATTCAGCCGAACACATCACACGCGGTAATTCCTCTGGTTCGTGCACGTATTGCAGAAGCCTTTCACACACATGGAACGGCGGAATATAACCTTCCGCCAACTCAAAGTAATAATTATGACGGCGATCTAGTCAATGCCATTAAAACATTTCAAGCGCAGCATGGATTAAATACGGATGGAATCATTGGGAGAAATACCCGACGCGCTTTAAATATGACGCCTGCAGAAAAAGTTCAGCAGCTTCGCCTTAACATGGAACGCCTGCGTTGGCTGCCAAGGGATCTGGGGGGGCGTTATTTGCTGGTTAATATCGCTGGATTTCAGCTTGCTGCGGTGAAACACGATCAGCAGATATTGACTATGCGAATTATCGTTGGAAAATATTTTCGCTCGACGCCTAGTTTTAGTAGCAATATCTCACACTTTATCCTGAATCCATTTTGGAACGTTCCTGCCAGTATTGCCAAAAAAGATTTGTTGCCTAAGCAACAGAAAGATCCGACTTTTTTCGCTACGCGGGGAATTAAGGTTTATCAAGGTTATGACTATAGAGAAGCATCCATTGATCCTGACACTATCGATTGGCTGGCGATTAAAAAAGAATTTCCTTATGTGTTACGTCAGGATCCTGGTGCAAAAAATGCGCTGGGTACCATCAAATTTATATTACCGAACCCCTTTAGTATATATCTCCATGATACGCCAACAAAGTCATTGTTTCACTCGGAGATAAGAACATTTAGTTCGGGGTGTGTCCGATTGGAGCATCCGGTGGCGTTGGCGGGTTTTGCAATGGAAGAGGGCAGAACGCAGACGGAATTGACTGCTCAGATAAATGCCGGCAAAACAGCCACAGTAAATTTGCCTGAACCGTTACCTACTTATGTAGTTTACCTGACAACCTGGATAGATAGTCAGCGTAAAATACATTATTCACCGGATACTTATGGGCGGGACAAGCGCGCTTTGAGTTTAGCGCGTTGGTGAGTAATCACAATGATTGTTATGATAAATCTGTACTAGCTGCTGGAAAAATTTCCGTTAAAGTTGCGTGTCAATACCGTTTGATGCAATACTGAAAATACATTCACTTACTGTTTGTTCAATCAGATATGGATCCCACGCCATTATCCCAAATTCCTGACAAGACGATAGAATCTCACGACAAGGAGTTGTTTGGGTTTTCTGAATACCGGCAAAGGCAAGTGCTATATGCAGAGCTAAATACTGTTGCCTATGAATTATTGGCCGCACCTGCCCAGCTTTCACATTTAGTGTTGATATCAGATCGTCAGTGGGTTGATAAAGAGCGTAAACTTGTTGGCGATTTATGCAAGTGCTACGGAGTTAATTCTCCCAGTGACCATAGTAATGATTATAGTATTGATTTGGGTGCGCTGCGGCTTAGGTGGGAACGTCACACCGAATATTCAACCTATACTTTTTATTGTGAAGGACCATTTGAAAAACCTTTTGAGGAAACGGCTGTTCAACTTGTGCCAAATGAATGGTTGGCTAGTTTGCCGGGTGAGATACTGATTGCTACTCATATTGCACTGGACGACAGGTCGCGCCCAAAGCGTAGCTTGACTGAGCTAGCGAGTCTTTTTTCTTCCAATACGGTTATTGGTTCCAGGGTGGCCGGGGGTAGTGCCAGTGTGTGGAGTGATAACCAAATACATAGTGACGGTTTTGGCCGCATATTGATCCACGATGAAAATTTACGTAGTCGCCAAGTTGGTCGCTTGGTGCAACGCCTGCTTGAAATTGAAACCTATCGAATGATGGCGATGCTGCCAGTACCTTTAGTACGTGAGATTATTCCTCAATTAGCGCGTGCTGATCAACGTTTGGCGACATTGATTGCGAATAATATCGAAATGGCCAACATTGAAGATGAACAGCAATTACTGGATGAATTGACCAAATTGGCATCGGAAATAGAACGTTTGTCTGCGCAGACTAGTCATCGGATAAATGCATCTCGGGCTTATTACGATATTGTGAAACTCCGTATTACCGAGTTACGCGAAGAACGTATCGAAGGGCTACAAATGCTACAGGAGTTTATGGAGCAGCGTTTATCGTCGGCCATGGGTACCTGTGAGCTGGTTCATACCAAACTAGAAACGCTATCTCTGCGCGTGGCGCGTGCTTCTGGTTTATTGCGGACGCGCGTTGATATTTCCATGGAAGCGCAAATTCGTGACTTGCTGCGGTCGATGGATAACCGGGCGCATCTGCAGTTGCGTTTGCAGGAGACGGTCGAAGGATTGTCTATCGTAGTGTTGAGCTACTATCTATTGGGTATCGTTAGCTATGGACTAAAAGCCGGTAAGGCCGCTGGCCTGGCTATTAATGTGGAGCTGGTGACAGGTATTGCTATTCCGGTAGTGGTGGTTGGTGTTTTCTTTGCCATAAAATCATTGCGTCGTATGGTCAGTAAA
>JAJFJI010000186.1 GCA_021774205.1 Nitrosomonas sp. | reverse complement strand
TCGACTTCAGGAAAAGTTATCAAAATTTTATCGGTTTGCTGTAGCAGCTCCTTGGCCTTGGTGATTGAAATACCGGGAAATGTACTTGGCATATAAAGAATATCGCCTTCATCCAAGGGTGGCATGAATTCACTGCCAATTTTGGAGAGTGGATAAATGGTCGTGGCAAGCAGCAAGAAGGCCAGTACTAATGTGACTGTGCGCCAGCGCATCGCTAGTTTGAGTACCGGAGAATGAATAAGATGTAAGAAGCGGTTAGACGGATTTTTGTGCTCAGGAATGATTTTGCCGCGAATAAAATAACCCATCAATACGGGTACCACCGTAATGGTTAATATTGCCGCTGCCGCCATGGCATAGGATTTGGTAAAAGCCAGTGGACTGAACAGACGACCTTCCTGCGCCTGCATTGCAAAAATAGGTATAAATGAGACGGTAATAATCAATAATGAAAAAAACAATGCCGGCGCGACTTCACGTGACGCATTACCAATCACTTGCCAACGTTCTTTTTGAGTCAATTCTGCTTTTTTCTTGGCAATCGCATCACTCAGATGCTTATGGGCATTTTCCACCATGACGATGGCACCATCGACCATATCACCAATCGCAATGGCAATCCCGCCCAAAGCCATGATGTTTGCAGTGATGCCCTGCCATTTCATGACAATAAACGCCATTAATATGCCAAGTGGCAGCGTTACAATAATCACCAGTGATGAACGTAGATGTAATAAAAATAACGCGACCAATATGCTGACGATAATGAGTTGCTGAATCAGCGCGTTGTTTAGGGTATCCACTGCACGTTCAATCAATGCCCCGCGATCATAAACGGTAACAATCTCAACGCCTTCTGGGAGCCCTTGTTTAAGCTCTTGCAGTTTTTCACGAACCCTCTGTATGGTTGCCTGCGCATTTTCGCCAAAACGCATAATCACAATGCCACCAGCCACTTCACCTTCGCCATTCAGTTCTACAATGCCACGGCGGAGTTCGGGCCCGATTTGCACCTGCGCAACATCTTCTATGCGAATAGGTGTGCCATCGGCGTCAACGCCGACCGGAATGCTTTTGATATCTTCCAGGGTGCGAATATACCCCAGCCCGCGAACCATATATTCCGTTTCAGCCATTTCAATGAGTCGTCCGCCGACATCATTATTCGAGCGTTGAATGGCGTGTTTTACTTTGGACAGCGGTATTCCGTAAGCAACTAGGGCATTAGGATTCACTTCGATCTGGTATTGCTTAATGTATCCGCCGACTGATGCAACTTCTGACACGCCGGGTACCGTTTGCATTGGATAACGCAGATACCAGTCTTGAATGGAGCGTAATTGCGCCAGGTCATGTTTACCGCTTCTGTCGACTAATGCATATTCATAAATCCAGCCAACGCCGGTCGCGTCCGGTCCCAGGGAGGGACTGACATTTTTTGGTAGCCGGGCGCTGGCATAATTGAGATATTCCAGTACCCGGGATCTGGCCCAGTAAAGATCAGTTCCTTCATCAAAAATAATATAAACGAACGATAGTCCAAAAAAAGAATAGCCGCGGACGACTTTGGCATGTGGCACTGCCAGCATCGCCGTGGTTAATGGATAGGTGACCTGATCTTCCACGACTTGCGGTGCTTGTCCAGGAAATTCAGTAAATACAATAACCTGCACGTCAGATAAGTCAGGAATCGCATCGAGTGGGATATTTTTAAAAGACCAGAATCCTGCCGTGGCGAGGACAGCAACAGCCAACAGAACCATAAATCGGTTGTTTAGTGAACCGTTAATAATGGCGTTAATCATGTTCATGCTCCCGTTGCTCGATATGCAGGGGATTAGGCTCAGATTCCTGGGATGTTGGGCCTATTAATTTGGTTGTGGCTTCTCGTAATTTTGATTCGGAATCGATGAGGAATTGTGCTGAAATGACGATTTCCTCACTTTCAGCGAGTCCATTCAGAACGATGATTTTTCCATCAGATGACAAGCCGGTGGTAATTGTGCGGGGCTCAAACTTGCCCGCACCGCGGACCACAAGGACTTTTTTTCGTGTTCCGGAACGGATCACGGCTTCGGAAGGAATTACTAATGCGCTTTCCTGTTTGTTGGCATAGATCGTGACTTCGGCAAACATGTCAGGCTTTAACAGTAACTCAGCATTGCCAAATGCTAGGCGCACTTTAATGGTTCGGGTTTTTGCTTCGGCATAGGGGAAGATAAAAGCCAGATGTCCTCTAAAAATGCGTCCCGGAACCCCTGTGACATGCATTTCGACCAGGTCACCCTCTTTAACCCACGGCAGCTCATTTTCGTAGATATCGGCATATACCCAGACCGTGGATAAATCCGCAATCATATAAATTTCAGTGGCAGGCGTGACATACTGCCCTTCACGGGCGCCAATATGGACTACGATACCTGCCGCAGGGCTATGAATATGCAGACTTTTATGAATATTATGGTGGTGTGTCAGATCGTGTAATTGATGCTCGGGGACATCCAATAGCTTTAGTCGTTCACGTGAGCTATGTACCAATTCTTCCGCGCCACGGCGGATATCTTCAATTGGGCTTTGTTCCAGTGCATTAAGATTGTGTAGCGCTAGAATATATTCCTGCTGACTGACGACCAGTTGAGGGGAATAAATACTCAATAGATCTTGGTTAGATTTTACTTTTTCGCCGGTCTTATCCACTCGCATGGTTTCAATCCATCCCTCGACTTTGGGATGCAGGCGTACAATGCGTTCTTCATCATAATCCACGCGTCCGACAGCACGAACAATATGCGATAGCACGTCTTTTTTTACCTGGGTCGTGCGAACGCCAATATTCTGTACCGTAATCGGATCGATTTCTACAGTACCCGCCACATCCGTTGTTTCTGCATAATCTTCCGCATAAACGGGTGCATACGGCATGCCCATGTCATCCTTG
>JAJFJI010000185.1 GCA_021774205.1 Nitrosomonas sp. | reverse complement strand
AGGCTTCTAAATCACCTGGTTAAGCGTTAAGATAAGTCTTTGTAAAACATCGCGGAGAAAACCGGTGAAGTTTACCTCACTGACTCAACGTTTTGCAGTTTGGTTTACAGTAGTTTCGTTGTTACCAATCTTGTTGATTGGTAACACGTTGTTGCATACTTTTGAGACTGAAATCCAGAAAACAACGATTCAGCAGGTTTCTGCTCTCGCTGACAAAAAAGTAGAGCAGATTGAAACTTATCTGCTTGAACGCCTGCTTGATGCCAATTTTATTCGTGGTGGTAGTACGACACACCAAGCGGTGCGTGAGTTTACCGAGGTATTTAATCAAAACGGTGTTGACTCAGATGCCTATCACCGATTGGATGCCCAATATCGTGAACATTTTAAAGGCTTTGTTGAACAAGGTGCGGGTTATTATGATCTTTTCTTAATTTCTCCTGATGGTTGGATTGTCTATACACAAAGTCATGAATCAGATTTTGCAACCAATTTGTTTACGGGTCCCTATAGCGCCACTGGTCTGGGTAAAGTGACTCGTCATGCATTGGATAAATTGGAATACAGTATTTCGGATTTTGAATATTATGCGCCGTCGAATGGCGCAATCGCAGCTTTTATCGCTTATCCGATTATTGATGATGACAATGTCAAAGGGGTGCTGGCATTGCAATTCTATAGTGAGCGCGTATTCGAAGTGTTGACAAACAATGTCGGGCTTGGGAAAAGTGGTGAAACAATCGTCACGCGTCTTGAAGATGAGAACACTGCGTTAGTCATGGCGCCTTTAAAGCATGATTCAGATGCGGCGTTGAAACGTAAAATACCGCTTAACATGCCATCTTCTGTGGCGGTCCAAAAAGGTTTGGATGGCCAGTCGGGCGGTGCGCTTACTATTGATTACCGTGGTAATGAAGTTGTGGCTGCATGGCGTCACCTGCCACTGATGAATTGGGGAATGGTTGTAGAAATGGATGTCGATGAAGCGTTTGCATCCGTTTATCGTATCCGTATTACTGGCGTGATTATTCTTGTTTTAACGCTAATTGCTGCGGTATTTGGCGCTTTTTTGTTTAACCGCCGGGTTGTTGTGCCTTTAAAAAACCTTAATCGTAGCGCGCAGGATATTGCTGCAGGGAATTTGCACCAACGTGCTTCAGTGGAAGGCTGGAATGAAATGGGTGAGCTTGCGCATACTTTTAACAATATGACAGTGCGCTTGAATGCCAGTAACCAGGAGCGGGAGAACGCTGAAAAAAATCTGCGCCAACTTAATCTAGAGTTGGAAGAGAGAGTTGGGGTGCGTACTGAAGATTTAGAACGTGCCAATGCAGCTTTGGCCATTAAGGAAGAAGAAATTCGCTCCGTGGTTGAACATATGGTTGACTGCGTGGTGACAACAGATGAAAGGGGATTCATTCTCTCTGCTAATCCGGTGATGGAGAAGCTGTTTGGTTATACTCCTGATGAAGCCATTGGACAGGACGTTGCCATTATAGTACCCGAACCCGATCGTAGCATGCATCAGTCCTATATGGAACATTATTGCCGGACTGGGAAGGGGCAGGAGTATGTAGGAGGCGCACATGGAATTGGTCGTGGTCGTGAAGTGGAGGGCGTGCATAAGAATGGTGAACTAATTCCAGTGTATCTTGCGGTCAGCGAGTATTTTGTGGGTGACGAGCGACATTTTACCGGCGTAATGCGCGATATTCGTGAACATGTACGCATCATGAAGGATCTAGAGCAGGTTAGCAAAGAAGCTGGGCAGGCGAACGAAGCTAAGTCCGCGTTTTTGGCCGCGATGAGTCACGAAATTCGTACACCGATGAATGGCGTGGTCGGTATGATCGATATGCTAAGGCAAACGAGTCTTAGTGGGTATCAAATGGAAATGGCCAATCTTATTCGTGATTCCGCTTATGATTTGCTGGACATCATTGAGGATATATTAGATTTCTCCAAAATTGAGGCTGGCAAGCTGGAAATTGAACAGACGCCGATATCGCTGACCAGCGTCGTTGAAAAAGCATGCGGCGTCCTGGAACAACTCGCCGTGAGAAAAAGCGTGGAGCTTACCTTATTTACTGACCCAGCGATTCCAGTGCAAGTCTTGGGCGATGCATTACGTTTGCGTCAAGTATTGATAAATATCGTGAATAACGCCATTAAATTTTCGAGTGACCAGGATCGGTTAGGTCAGGTATCGTTGCGGGCAACTTTGGCAAAATCCAGTCCCGACAAAATAATGGTTTCATTTTTGGTGGTTGATAACGGTATCGGGATGGATAAAGAAACGCAGCAGCGACTCTTTACTTCATTTACTCAAGCAGATACTTCAACCACGCGGCGATTTGGTGGCACTGGGCTGGGGTTGGCTATTTCTCATCAATTGGTGAAATTGATGGGAGGAGAAATTACCGTGCAAAGCGTTCCTAAGAAAGGGTCAACGTTTACGATAAAGTTACCATTTAAACCATTACCAAGTACAGAAAAGGACACTAAAATCTTTGATTTTACCGGACTGTCCTGCTTGGTTTTCGGTAAAGGTAAAGGATTGAGTGATGATTTTGTGGTTTATTTGAAAAACGCTGGCGCAAATGTTGTGCAAATACCGGATATGGACATTGCCCGTAAACAAATTGAATCGTTTTCTTCCGGTTTATGGGTGGTGATTATTGACGCTGAACATGGTACCCCGCCAATTGATGAATTGCGCGCCATTTTTGCAGCCGATGCTACAGCAAACCGACACAATTTTGAACTTCATTTTGTAATTATCAAGCGCGGGCGCCGCCGGCGTGAACGCATCGAGGATACAGAAATTGTGACGCTGGATGGCGATATTATGTATCGTGAATCTTTCCTTCATGCAGTCGCCATTGCCTCCGGAAGGATAGAAAAGGAGGAAGAGGCACCAAAATCCGGACGACTCGAGAGAGCGCCAGTTCCTCCATCCCGGGAAGAAGCATTGCAGCAAGGCGAATTAATTCTGGTGGCTGAAGACAATGAGATTAATCAGAAAGTAATTCGGCAGCAGCTTGCGCTGCTTGGCTATGCGGCAGATCTCGCAATAGATGGTCGCGATGCATTTCAACGCTGGAAAAGTGGTGACTACGCGTTATTATTGACGGATTTACATATGCCAAATATGGACGGATACCAATTGACCAAAGCCATTCGTTCCAGTAATACTGGGACAAAAAATAAGCCTATTATTGCGTTGACCGCCAATGCGTTGAAAGGAGAAATGGAACATTGCCGTAGCATTGG
>JAJFJI010000184.1 GCA_021774205.1 Nitrosomonas sp. | reverse complement strand
TCGCAACTGATCGGTAAACATCACTTCCACTTTCTTTTCCTGCAATTGCGCTTCAAGCTGAAGTAAAAATTTATCAGTAACTCGCAAAATAACATTTTGATCCAGTGATGAAAAAGAAATAAGTGCATCCAATCGATTACGAAATTCCGGCGTAAAAATCCGCTTGATATCAGCCATCTCATCTCCTACCTGAGATGGTTTTGTAAAACCGATTGAGGTCTTAGTAAGCGATTCAGCGCCAGCGTTTGTTGTCATAATAATGATTGCATTGCGAAAATCTGCCTTACGGCCATTATTATCTGTTAACGTACCATAATCCATTATCTGTAACAGGATATTAAAAATATCGGTGTGTGCTTTCTCAATCTCATCCAGTAGCAATACAGAGTAAGGGTGCTTAATAATCATCTCAGTTAGCAATCCACCTTGATCATAACCAACATAGCCAGGTGGCGCGCCAATTAAACGTGAGACAGCATGGCGCTCCATGTATTCAGACATATCGAAGCGATGTAACTGGACACCAAGTGCATAAGCCAGTTGCCTTGCCACCTCAGTTTTACCAACACCCGTTGGACCCGAGAAAAGAAAGGAACCCACCGGTTTTTGTGGATTACCAAGACCACTTCTGGCCATTTTGATAGCCGCAGTTAGTGCATTAATAGCCGGATCCTGGCCAAATACAATAGCCTTTAAATCGCGATCAAGCACTTTCAACTTGTTGCGGTCATTACTTGAAATATTCTGTGGTGGAATACGCGCAATTTTAGCGACAATATTTTCGATTTCATGCTTGCCAATCACTTTACGTTGTTTTGATTTCGGCAAAATACGCTGCGCTGCACCCGCTTCATCAATGACGTCTATCGCTTTATCCGGCAAATGCTTGTCATTGATATACCGTGCTGACAATTCTGCCGCAGCGGTCAGCGCTACCGCTGTGTATTTAACTTTATGATACAGTTCGTAGCGAGGTTTTAAGCCGCGCAGAATTGCCACTGTTTCATCAACACTTGGCTCAGGTACATCAATTTTCTGGAAACGCCGTGATAACGCATGATCCTTCTCAAATATCCCACGATATTCACTGTAAGTCGTCGCCCCAATACATTTTAGTTGTCCTGTGCTTAATACGGGCTTAAGCAGATTGGAAGCATCCAAAGTACCGCCGGAAGCTGCACCCGCTCCTATTAAGGTGTGAATTTCATCGATAAAAAGGATCGTGTCAGGATTATCGATCAATTGCTTCAACACTGTTTTTAACCGTTGTTCAAAATCACCACGATATTTAGTACCCGCCAGCAGCGCGCCCATATCCAATGCATAAACCTGATGATTTAAAAGTACCGTCGGCACATCGCCCTCGACAATTTGCTTTGCCAACCCCTCTGCAATTGCTGTCTTTCCGACCCCGGCTTCTCCCACCAATAGTGGATTGTTCTTGCGCCGACGACATAATGTTTGTATCACACGTTCAAGTTCTTTATCACGCCCTACCAATGGATCTATTTTATTCGTCAGCGCCTGAACATTAAGATTTACAGTGTAACTTTCAAGCGCACCACCCACACTTTGCTCTTGCTCTCCTTCATTTTCATTACCTGCCTTGGCATCATTACTCTGCGGTAATTTAGTAATATTATGCGAAAGATAGTTGACAACATCTAGCCGGGTTAAGCCTTTCTGCTGTAAAAAATAAACCGCATGTGAATCCTTTTCACCAAATATTGCCACGAGGACATTCGCACCCGTAACTTCTTTCTTACCAGAGGACTGAACATGCAATATTGCCCGTTGAATAACGCGCTGAAAACCTAATGTAGGCTGTGTTTCAACCTCTCCATCACCACTTACAGTTGGTGTATGGCGCGCAACATGATCCAGCAACAAAGAACGCAAATCTTCCATATTGACCGAGCAGGCCGTTAATACCTCAGCAGCGCTCGCATTGTCGAGCATTGCTAGCAACAAATGCTCAACTGTAATGAACTCATGACGTTTTTGCCGAGATTCAACAAACGCCATATGTAAACTTATTTCCAAATCATGAGCAATCATCTCAATTTTTCTCCTCTTCCATTACACACTTAAGCGGATGCTGATGCTCTCTAGCATATTTGAGCACCTGTTCAACCTTGGTCATTGCGATATCGCTCGGATAAACACCACATAAACCTGAACCTTCTGTATGAACGTTTAGCATAATTTGCGTCGCCTGCTCCTGATCCATGGAAAAGAAAATCTGTAACACGTCAACAACAAACTCCATTGGCGTGAAATCATCGTTTAATAACAAAATCCTATACATCGGAGGTGGTTTGAGCTCACTCTTTTTCTTCTCCTGAATGACTTCTTCACGATCATCTGCTGCCATAATTACACGTCCTGCCTCACGACAAATCCAAACATATATATACAAAATGTACCATAATACCTATTTGACAATTACGACAAATTTTTCAAATATCTTAAAAAAACTTCTGACTTAACACAATAAAAATTTTGTATCCGCTTGACTTTAACTCAAAATTTGAGTACAAAGTACGAGGCGTTTGGCTTCAAGTTTTCTGCAGTATCGGTGATAGCCGTTTGCGGTCTTGATATTCAAATAGTATTAGGGTTTCCGGCCCAGTTTTTTTTATAGGAAGTAACAATGGCAACAGGTACAGTAAAATGGTTCAATGATTCAAAAGGATTTGGTTTTATTACTCCTGATGATGGCAGTGAAGATTTATTTGCACACTTTTCGGCAATCAACATGTCTGGATTCAAAACACTCAAGGAAGGCCAGAAAGTCAGCTTTGATGTCACCCAAGGCCCAAAGGGAAAACAAGCCTCAAACATTCAATCTTCCTAACGAAATTCATAAGCCGGTGTAGCCTGATAATCACAATTGGGCTGCCTACTATAGTCATAGTAACTTACCTCTTGCTGGTCTCCCAGCAAGAGGGGATTTTTCTTTTTCCTCGATTAAGATAGAAGCCTCACTACCATTACCCACCTTCTTCATTTCATATGCTCAATCAGCGCTTGACCAAATACTGAGCATGGTACTTTTTTCGAGCCAACCATTAACCGCGCCAAGTCATAAGTTACAATTTTATCTTGGATAGTCCGTTCCATCGCACTGATAATCATATTTGCTGCCTCAGCCCAACCCATATATCGCAACATCATTTCCGCTGACAAAATAATTGAGCCTGGGTTGACCTGGTCTTTACCCGCATATTTCGGAGCTGTTCCGTGTGTTGCTTCAAATATAGCTACTGAATCGCTTAGATTAGCGCCTGGCGCAATTCCAATACCACCGACTTGCGCAGCCAACGCATCAGAAATATAGTCCCCATTTAAATTTAACGTCGTAACAACATCATATTCCTCAGGACGCAACAAAATCTGCTGCAAAAAAGCATCGGCTATCACATCCTTGATAATAATGCTCCCTTGATCCGCAGGAAGTTTCATCCATGGCCCGCCATCAAGCAATTCGGCGCCAAACTCTTTTGCTGCCAAGGCATAACCCCAGCTCTTGAATGCGCCTTCCGTGAATTTCATAATGTTACCCTTATGAACCAAGGTAATAGAACTACGCTTATTATCTATTGCATATTGAATCGCCTTACGCACGAATCTTTCAGTACCCTCTTTAGATACCGGCTTGATACCAATCCCGGATGTCAACGGAAAACGTATATTGGTAACACCCATGTCCTTTGTTAAAAAATCAATTACTTTTCTCGCTGACGCTGACTCTGCCTCCCACTCAATTCCAGCGTAGATATCTTCCGAATTTTCTCGAAAAATTACCATGTCGGTTTTTTCCGGGCTTTTCAGTGGACTTGGCACACCTTTAAAGTAACGAACGGGGCGCAAACAAATATATAGATCAAGTCGCTGACGCAACGCCACATTTATTGAACGAATTCCACCACCAACGGGTGTCGTTAATGGACCTTTGATAGAAACTACAAATTCTTTTGCAGCTTGCAACGTTTCATCTGGCAACCATACATCGTCACCATAAACGCGAGTAGATTTCTCACCAGCGAAAATTTCCATCCAGGAAATTTTACGCTTACTACCGTAAACTTTTTCTACCGCAGAATCGACCACTTTTTGCATGACCGGTGTAATATCAATGCCGATACCATCTCCTTCTATAAATGGAATGATTGGATTATCTGGGACACTTAAAGAATAATCATCATTAACACAAATTTTTTCACCGTTAGCTGGTACTTTAATATGCTGATACATGGTATCTCCGAATTATTGATATAGAAGGCGTATACGATACCGCCGATATCTTAGATTACTATTGCAGCGAATTGACAACTTATTAGAAAAAAGGGGAAAAAAATATAGGTGTTTTATAAAAACCATCCCTTCACCATCTCATCTGTTTTGATAGATAAACATTATTCTGTTCTAACCCTCAATATCATTTTGTCATTTGATTGAATTACATCAATTCTACGTAAAAAATTTTGTCCAAGTAACGCCATTCTTCCGCGCATCCCAACACTGACACTTAAGCCGTTCACTGCGATACCACCCGCTTCAACAATTTGTCCTGATATAATTTCACCTGTAACAACACCACCCGCAGTTGAGAAATTTGCAGGTGCGCCACTTGGCAAGTTTGCCGCCCTTGAAAACTCTTTACTGATTGCAACAACACTAGCACCAGTATCAACCATAAAATCAATTGGATAACCATTAACAGAACCCCGCACATAATAGTGCCCATCCGGTGATCTTGGTATCACAACTTCACCCTGCGTCATCCCTTCTTTTGCGACGGCAATCGTCGGGCCTTGTCGGGCATCGAAATACAGGAATAATGCGCTAAAAATAGCTATCCAGATCACAAGCACGGAAATGAGGTTCCACGTAACTCGACTACTCATTATAAAAAATCTCGGCCTCGACCTATGCAGACAGTTATGCAACAAACCACAGCCAAATCATCATACACGTTGATTCTGCGATGACATCTCATTCAGTCATATAAATAGTTGAAGATTGATTCCAGCAGGAATCAGATGGGCAATGAATCATTTTACAAAATACTTTTTTCGCCGCACTTTAATATATCCTGGCTTCGATGATGATACAGCGGGAATTTCTGAAGTAACACGAAATAATTTATTAACCAGAAATCTTATACCATTAAATTTATGCAAAAAATATATATCCTAGGAAACTACAAACCCTTAAAAACTGCTGGCCTGGTTCCAGGTTACACAAAAACAAAATATATTATTATCAAATCCGAATTATGTCTATCCAGCTCACCATTGTTTTTTCCATCATTGCGCTAAACATACTCAATTACACGTGCAAACTACGCTTTTTTTGCTCTAAAACCAACAAATAACTGCAATCTACATAGTTATAAGATAAGAGCGACACTAAATAATCTCCCATTTATTATTATGAAAAAACTTCATTTACTTATCCCTTCTCTGTTTTGGCACGAAATCACCCAGCCTGAAATTCATCACGACTTATCACTCCCCACTTTAGAAACCTTCTTGGCAAAAAGCTCAAAAACCCAACAAACATCACAAGGTTTGGAAGCCTGGCTCTGCCAGGTTTTTGGAGTAACCAAACAACAGAACTGGCCAATAGCGCCAATTTTGCTCCAAGCTGAAAAATCTGACCAGGTATCAACAGGAAAAAATTATTGGTTGCGCGCTGATCCAGTCCATTTGCGGATTGAACAAAATCATATTTTATTAGCCGACAGCCAAATGTTTAAAATTTCAGTAAAGGAATCAAATCAACTTGCCGATATAGTCAACCAGCACTTTGCAAAGGATGATTTAGTTTTTTTGCCGCTAAGCC
>JAJFJI010000183.1 GCA_021774205.1 Nitrosomonas sp. | reverse complement strand
TTTATAGAAATATATAGCTATAAGCACATTTGACTTGGCAAATTGCTAACGGTTTAATAGAATTTCTACTACAAATTTGCTACCAATATATGCAAGAATCAACACAACAAAACCAGTCAATATCCAGCGAACGGCAACGCGCCCCCGCCAACCATAAAGCTGCCTGCCAATAAGTAACGCGGCAAATATTCCCCAGGAAATAAAACCAAACAATGTCTTATGGGTAAATGTCAGGGGCTGGCCAAATACTTCCTTAGAGAATATGACGCCACTAAAAAGAGTAAGTGTTAATAGAACAAATCCAACCCAGATAATACGGAACAATAATTTTTCCATCACTAAAAGTGGGGGCAGGTTTGTTAAAATTGAAGACATGGCAGGATGATGCAATCGATACTCCACTGCCATCATTAGCAATGCATGGAGAACACCGATAGTCAGTAAACTATATGCCAGCATAGCAACCAGCAAATGTGCCTTAAAAGCAGGCGACTCGGTATTGGGTAATGAATGTAACGAAGGAAAAACTATTGGCAACAGCACCGCAATCGCTGCAACGGCTGCTAGTGGCGCGATCAGAGTTTGCAACCCTTCTAGGCGATAGAAGAACCCTGCAAACCAGTAAATTAGGACAGTCAGCCACACAATGCAAGAAATTGCGTTAACAACACCAAAACTTAAGCCATCGCCAATAAATATCGATTGATACAATGTCATGCTATGCAACGTTAGTGGCACCAATAAAACGTAACGCTCCCATACTGCTTCTTGACATACGGGTGGCATTGATCCTTGCCACCTTGTTCGCCAGAAATGCCATCCAACTAGTGTATAAAACAAAACAGCAGCGAGATAAGTTAGAATGCTGGACATTGATATTACCGTTTAAAAGCCAATATACGTAAGCTAAAGAATTTTGTTTAGTCTACATGGCACATCAACAAATTCAAAGTACTAAACAGCGTATTTCAACTAATTTTTTGAGGCCTTAATATGTTTGACAATCTTACCGATCGACTCTCTGGCGTTATTAAAACGTTACGCGGGGAAGCAAGGCTGACTGAAAGCAACATTCAGAAAGCGTTGCGCGAAGTCCGCATGGCATTATTGGAAGCGGATGTCGCTTTACCTGTTATTAAAGATTTTATTGCACGCATCAAAGAAAAAGCGGTTGGTCATGAAGTCATGAGCAGCTTAACGCCAGGGCAAGCGCTAGTAGGCGTCGTGCATCAAGAATTAGTGGACATTATGGGTGGAGAAAAAGCTGATATCAACCTCAGCACCGTTCCACCTGCAGTTATCCTCATGGCAGGATTACAGGGCGCAGGAAAAACAACCAGCAGCGGAAAACTAGCAAAATGGTTAATGGATCAAAAAAAGAAAAAAGTCTTACTGGTTTCTTGTGATATTTATCGTCCAGCCGCTATTCAACAGTTGGAATTGTTGGCCCAACAAACAGGCGCAGATTTTTTTCCGGTACAGACAGGGCAAAAACCAGGAGAAATTGGAACGGCGGCACTGGATTATGCACGCAAGCATCACCATGATGTATTAATTGTCGATACTGCTGGGCGGCTGGGTATAGACGAAGTAATGATGCAAGAAATTAGCGAACTCGAAGCGCTGCTACAACCCATTGAAACACTGTTCGTGGTTGACGCCATGCAAGGACAAGATGCCGTAAATACTGCCAAAGCATTTTCTGAAACACTACCTTTAACGGGCATTATTCTAACAAAACTCGATGGCGATGCCCGTGGCGGCGCGGCATTATCTGTTAAACATATTACCGGAAAACCCATCAAATTTGCCGGCGTCGCAGAAAAATTAACTGGACTAGAAGCATTCTACCCTGACCGTATGGCATCACGGATCTTGGGGATGGGTGATGTTCTGGGTTTAATTGAAGAAGCTCAGCGAAGCGCAGATCAGGACGAAGCACAAAAGCTGATGAAGAAAATGAAATCGGGCAAGGGATTTGACCTTGACGATTTCAAAATGCAATTCCAGCAAATGAAAAAAATGGGTGGTATGAGCGCCATGCTGGATAAATTGCCAGCACAATTAAGTCAAGCCGCACAAAACATCAATGTTGATGACAAGACAATCGGCCGCACCGAAGCAATTATTAACGCGATGACACGACAAGAACGTACTAAACCGGAGATTCTAAAAGCGTCTCGAAAACGAAGAATTGCCACGGGATCCGGTGTTAGCGTACAGGAAGTTAATCGTTTGCTGTCACAATTTGAACAAGCCCGGAAAATGATGAAAATGATGAAAAAAGGTGGCATGTCAAAAATGATGCGTGGTCTTAAAGGTATGATGCCGAAAATGCGTTAAGAATGGCTAAGTAAAGTAGCCCCCTGACCCATACCAGGGGGTTAAGAAAAGTTAGCTCATGTGAAGTGGTTTCTAGACTGGATATTGCACCGGTACGTTAGGTTTTAGTCTGTAACGGTTAATGGGGATTCAGTTTTAAAGGAGCCTCTCAGTGTAGTTATCCTGGTTGGCGTCGAAATATTTTACATGGTATATCTGGCAGATTAATATCGTTGTCAGATTTTATGTATCTAGTAAAATCGCTTATGTCCCTCTATCTAATAGACAAATCTTTTATTCATTTTAATCAAATCACCGCTAAAATAGTGTCGGTAAGTTTTACACATTTCATTTCATGCAAAATAATTTTAATTTTTTCTACTAGAAATACTTTTTTAATTTCGGTGGTTGATAAGTAACTATCGGATATTAAATAATGTTTCTTGGTTAAGTATTTTATTGTTATTTCTGGCTTGAATCTTGCTTGCTTAGATTTTGAGTTCTGGCGAAGTTTGCGGTTTTTTCCATGGCTGTTCTTTATGATGAT
>JAJFJI010000182.1 GCA_021774205.1 Nitrosomonas sp. | reverse complement strand
ATCAAGCTGCGTCAACCAGCTATCCAGCTCTGTTTCAGTCAATATCGTCTGGTAAGACGCCGGATTGACAGCTATCTGAGAAGTGGTATTCCCTACCTGCTCTGCAACACCATTTGATTTTTGCGACACCTCTCCTAAGCGCTGTTGCAATTCTCGCAAAGCAGTTCTCATATCCAACTGTTGGTACAATTCCACAAGTTTCTCCGTGTCTTGCGGTTTCAGTTGCAAATCAGCCAAGGCCAGCGGCAACGCAACATCACATTTAATGGTAAGCAATTCACGCGCCGTATCTAACCAATCCAATGCATTACGTAAATTATTTCCCACGGCACCTTTAATTTCATCGGCATGCACGACAAGGTTATCCAGTGTTCCAAATTGTGTGAGCCACTTCACCGCAGTCTTGGGACCCACCTTATCAACACCCGGAACATTGTCACTCGTGTCACCGACTAAAGTAAGGTAATCAAGGATGCGTTCAGGCGGCACGCCAAATTTTGCGGTGACGCCTGCCTCATCCAGAATTTCACTATTCATGGTATTAACCAATGTAACTCTCGCATCGACCAATTGCGCGATATCTTTGTCGCCCGTAGAAATAATGCATTTAATATTATTATTTGTTGCCTGCTTTGCCAACGTACCAATCACATCGTCCGCTTCAACACCTTCGATAATCAGCATTGGCCATCCCATGGCCCGAATACACGTATACAATGATTCAATCTGCATAGCCAAATCTGTCGGCATAGGTGGGCGATTTGCTTTATAGGCCGGATATAAATCATTGCGAAAAGTTTTGCCTTTTGCATCAAACACACACACGCTATAATCAGCATGGTAATCCTTTTGCAAGCGGCGTAACATATTCAGTACGCCGTGAATTGCGCCGGTCGGCTCGTTTTGCTGATTGCGCAAATCCGGCAACGCATGAAAAGCCCTATAAAGGTAGGATGAGCCATCAACCATCAACAATGTTTTCATTTAAACGTTTCCTATGAGCCCACAAAAAAAACTAGCCACCATTCTGTCTCCGGAAAAATCCTGGTCGGCAAAAGAGTCATGGCGATTATTCGGAATTATGGCAGAATTTGTGGAAGGAACGGAACGACTTGATGCAATTCAGCCAGCCGTTAGTATTTTTGGCAGTGCCCGCACAAACCAAGATCACCCACATTATCAATTAGCCGAGCAAATAGCTAAGCAGTTATCTGACGCTGGCTTTTCAGTCATTTCTGGCGGCGGCCCTGGCATTATGGAAGCAGCTAACAAAGGCGCTTACTTTGGCAAATCACCCAGTGTTGGCCTGAATATCCAGCTACCGCAGGAGGAACAGCATAACGAATATCAAGACATCAGTCAGACGTTCCGTCATTTTTTTGCGCGCAAATATATGTTTGTCAAATTTGCAACGGCATATGTCGTTTTACCTGGTGGGTTTGGTACCCTTGATGAAATCATGGAGGCGTTAACATTGGCACAAACTGGAAAGACCAGAAAAATACCAATTATTCTAGTCTGCTCAGATTTCTGGCGCGGCCTTCTAGACTGGTTTCAACAGGTTTTAATCAAAGAAGGTTTTATCTCTCCAGAAGACATGGATCTTGTGCAAATCATCGACGAACCCAGTCAAATTGTAAATGCAATCTTTAAATATTATGAAACCAGTGGTTTTGAACCAACCCCAGCAGAACGTGAAATTCAACTCAATCTCTAACCGATAGTGGTTATTTCAGATAAAATGCGCATACTGATCTGCCAGGAACCAACATGCATCAAATAATTTTTACTTTAATTTTAAGTTTTTCGCTCCCTATCATGGCGCAATCTAATCAGCCAGAGGATTTGCAGCCTCTTCCTGAGTTATCTGAACCACCACCACTGCCTGAGCTGTCTGAACCACCGCCATTCCCTGAGTTGTCTGAACCACCACCACTCCCGCCCGATATTGAACTGGATCCCGAATTAGAACCTGAAATCAAGATTATTAAACGAGGAGAAGATACGATTGAGGAGCATCGTGTTAATGGGGAACTTTATATGATCAAGGTCATTCCGCGCATAGGCTTACCCTATTACCTAGTTAGAAACCGTGCTGGCACTGAATTTTCCCTTCCGGGAGATGTCGGAATTGACGTCAGCGCACCCATGTGGCGAATCCTGGAATTCTAATTGTTAGTAAAACAAAATTTTAATCTCATCACGCCAGTTTAGTTATATTTATTTTTTCGCCCTATCACGTCTTATAATCCATGTCTGTCTTTACGTCTGTTTCCCAGATCCAACTTTCTGCCTGGCTAAAAAATTACGCACTTGGCAATTTAATCGATCTACAGGGTATTTCTTCTGGTATTGAAAATACCAATTACTTTGTTACGACAACACAAGGCAAATATGTGCTGACCTTGTTTGAAAAGCTTACCAAGGAAGAACTCCCTTTTTATCTGAACCTAATGATGCATTTGTCGTTACATGGCGTACCATGTCCCAGGCCAATGCCAACTTTCGACAACGAATTATTAGGCGAATTAAATGGCAAACCTGCAAGCATCGTAACTTACCTTCCAGGCAAGTCTTTGGAACATTCAAGCGCCAGTCAGTGCGCAGAAGTCGGCGCAATGCTAGCAAAAATTCATTTATCCGGCCAATCCTATACTGGCACAATGAAAAATCCTCGTGGACTGATATGGTGGAAGGCTAAAATTCCAGAAGTAACCGGGTATATAACTACCGAAGAGCAGGAACTACTTGAGGAAGAGTTACACTTTCAGTCCACCACCCAAGTTAAAACACTACCCCGTGGCGTGATCCATGCAGATCTATTTCGTGACAATATTTTATTTGACAAGGGTAGTATTGGTGGTGTTATTGATTTTTATTTCGCCTGCAACGATTTATTATTGTACGATTTAGCAATTGTTGCCAATGATTGGTGTCTTACAGAAAATGGGGCGTTGGATGAAACACGTACACTTTCTTTACTAGCGGCATATCACCAGGTTCGCCCTTTAACGGCTGAAGAGCAATCTGCTTGGCCGATGATGCTGCGAGCAGGCGCCTTGCGCTTCTGGCTATCACGATTATATGATTATCATTTACCACGCCCAGGTGAAATAACATACGCAAAAGATCCTGCCCACTTTAGAGAAATTTTAAAAAATCATCTAGCAAATCAGGCTAGACTTTTGAATATCTGGATTTAACGAACTGATAAAAAATTGGAGACATAAGAAATGGAAGTTAGACATGTTAAAGCAAGGCAAGGTCTGCAATGGATTATGAGTGGATTCTATCTATTCCGCATAGCCCCAATGGCATGGATGTTATTATGTTTTACGCTAATATTAATCGCTATGACGTTGTCAATTCTTCCATTATTAGGGCAATTTATTTTCACTTTAATATCGCCAGTATTTCTTGCTGGTATGATGTTGGGATGCCAAAAATTGGAACAAGGTGAGAAACTGGAGATAACCCACTTATTTGCCGGGTTTAAAAAAAATACTGCGCCATTAATTACAGTGGGAGGAATTTATTTAATTGGGCAGGTATTAATTGTCGGGATCGTGATGCTGATTGGCGGCACCGCCATGATGGACATGCTGCTTCAGGGGAAAAGAGTGGATGAAAATGAATTAATGGAAGTGGCTGATGATATGCTGAGCGCTACATTAGTTGCGCTGGCACTTTCTATCCCCTTGTTGATGGCCGCCTGGTTCTCCCCATTACTAGTGGCGTTCCATAATATCCCGCCAGTACTTGCAATGAAAAAAAGCTTCTTTGCATGCCTAAAAAATATGCTACCACTCCAGCTTTATGGCGTTATATTAATTATACTGACAGTTATTGCAATAATCCCCTATGGTCTTGGGCTCATTGTACTTATACCCATAATCTTTACGTCAATTTACGTCAGCTACAAGGACATCTTTCTGTCCGAACCATTAGCTATCAAAAAAAACCAACCTGCAGCCCCCGAGGACATAACGTGGCCCACCACCGAAGAAGAAATCCCAACTGAAGGCGATATGGTCAAATGTGGCCAATGTGGTCTACATATACCTCGAAATGAGGCTGTCAGCGTTGAAGACAAACACTTCTGCAGCGATGAACACCGACAACAATATCAATCATCATCTGAGAGAAAAGAAACGGAATAAGCTGCTTTTATTCAAAAAAATCGGTGTCTATTTACAGACAAAATTAAATCAAACGTATATCGTTTTCTGACAGCTGATTTATACTGATCTTGCAAAAAAACAGGTCGTAACGCAAAATGAGAATCGACAAAATCCACCATAACAACGTTATAGGAGAATTTACCATTTCAAAAACATAATACCTTGCCAATAATTGCGAAATCACGAAACCATTTTCAAGGTCCTTTGTCCTAATTACCTTGGAGGCTGTCCGATAAATGATGACTTTTGCGGGAAAAATTTTCTTGGTCATTATCTTCGAACTTGCACATAGCTTTCCAGAATAACCTGGTTAAATACTAATCAATTAACGTGGAGTAAATAAACATGTCTAAAAAATTAATTAAACCATTATCTCTTGCTGTAGGAACCGCGATTGTAGCCAGCCTGGCCGCCAGCAATGCGTCAGCTACAACCAATAGCAGCACGAATCCTTTTGCCATGAATGAACTATCCAGTGGCTATATGCAAATGATCGCTTATGGGGATAAAAAGGCTGAGGGTGAAGACAGCCATGGCGGGAATAAAGATGGGAAAGAAGGCAAATGTGGTGAAGGCAAGTGTGGAGATAAAAAAGAAATGGAGAAAAATATGGAAGGAAAATGTGGCGAAAAGAAATCTGAGAAAGAAGGCAAGTGCGGTGAAGGTAAATGCGGCAGTGATAAATAAGAAGTACAGTATACAACCATGAGCACAAAACGTTATCCTGTTCATGGTGCAGGGCTTGGTCTACGGCGAACTCTTTTGAGTTCGCTCGATGACCAACCTGCCGAACAAGTGAACTTTTGGGAAATTGCCCCTGAAAATTGGATCGGTGTCGGTGGAAATTATGGAAATAGATTTCGCCAATTCGCCGAACAGCACACGCTTATTTGCCATGGGCTGTCACTTTCTATTGGCAGTCCCGCGCCATTAGATGAAGCATTTTTACATAAGTTGAAACGCTTCTTAAAAGATCATAATATTTGCTATTACAGCGAACATCTTAGTTATTGCAGCGACGATGGCCACCTCTATGATCTGCTGCCGATTCCCTTTACAGAAGCAGCGGTTCACTATGTTGCAGGACGAATCAAGC
>JAJFJI010000181.1 GCA_021774205.1 Nitrosomonas sp. | reverse complement strand
GTGTCTGCTAGTAAGTTATGGGTTTGTAGTGATATTCTTTCTTATTCATCTGCCTAAGACTGGCATTCCGCAACTGGAACGGCAGGCCGATGTCATCCCCTGATATTTTGGAGTTTTATGTCCTTTTCTACTTTCGGCTTGTCTGAAGAAATCATTCGTGCTGTCACTGAATGTGGCTACACTGTTCCCACCCCTATTCAGTCACAAGCAATTCCTGCCGTACTGGCGGGTGGCGATTTGCTGGCTGGTGCACAAACCGGTACCGGCAAGACCGCAGGTTTTACCTTGCCTATTTTGCATCGCCTTTCCGATAAGCGTATCAAAGGTCCATTCAGTGGACGGCCGCCAATACGTGCACTGATTCTTGTTCCTACCCGCGAACTTGCAGCACAAGTGGAGGAGAGCGTGCGTGATTATGGTAAATACCTCAAGCTGACCTCGATGATGATGATCGGTGGCGTCAACATCAATCGGCAAATAACCCGACTGAAAAGTCGTGTGGATATTCTGGTCGCTACACCTGGACGTTTGCTAGATCATGTGCAACAAAAAACCCTCAACTTATCGCACGTTGAAATCCTCGTGCTGGACGAAGCTGACCGTATGCTTGATATGGGCTTTATTCGGGATATTAAGAAAATACTCGCGTTATTGCCCAAACAGCGCCAGAATTTGTTGTTCTCTGCCACTTTTTCTGACGAGATCCAGCTGTTGGCGGATAATTTGCTAAATAAACCGGTGATGATTGAGGTGGCGCGCCGCAACGCAACTGCTGACAAGGTGACGCATGTGGTGCATCCGGTTGATCGTGACCGCAAGCGTGACCTGCTTGCACATCTTATCAAACAGCATCGATGGTCGCAGGTGCTGGTATTTACCCGCACCAAGCACGGCGCAAATAAATTGTCTGAGTATCTGGTCGCAAGCGGCATTCCATCACTTGCCATTCATGGCAATAAAAGTCAGTCGGCTCGCACCCAGGCACTGATGGAATTCAAGGCTGGCCGCATGCAAGTGTTGGTGGCAACGGATATTGCTGCACGTGGTATTGACATCAGCGAGCTGCCGCATGTAGTCAATTACGAGCTGCCTCATGTAGCAGAGGATTATGTTCATCGCATTGGGCGCACGGGTCGCGCTGGATCGGAAGGTGATGCGGTATCGCTGGTGTGCGTAGATGAATACAAACTTCTGACGGGTATCGAAAAGCTGATCAAGCGCGATCTGCCCAGCCAGATTATCTCAGGTTTCGAGCCTGATCCGCACATTAAGGCTGAGCCAATAGTTAATGGGCGTAGAGGTGGGTCAAGTGTTATATCCACACGCAACCAGCCTAAAAGCCGGACTAGCGCCAAGCCAACGTCTAAAAGGCCGATGGGATTTGCGCGACCAGCCGCCACTCACGCAACAGCCGCGCGTCGTCCTGGTGGAAGGGGACGTTAACCCATTTATTGCATTCTTTTTCTTGAAAATGAGTAAGCCATTTATGGCAATTTGTAAGATCTTTCTGAATTCAACATCCAATCAGACCATCATGGGTTGGCGTTTCTGGCGTTGTTTCAGGCTGCACGTTCAAGAACCAATGAATGCGAAAATGATCGGCGCTTATTACTATGTTTACATGATGAATTAAAACGCTTTCATTGTCTGCGGGCGTGCATTAGAATGCCACACTACTTCTATTTAATATTCTATATTCAGTTTGCCCAACAAGGCTGAGTGGTTATACACGTTTCATGACCATACAAATGAGCTTGGTTTGGCTAAATACATACAATAAATCTAATGAATAACCAATTACTTTCTGATATTACGGTTGATACTTGGGTACAGGGTGGGCCGGTCACAGCTGATGACCTTGCTGGATCGGTTGTGTTAATTGAGGTCTTTCAAGTTAATTGCCCTGGCTGTTTTCTTTATACTTTACCTAAAGCGATTCAGTTGCACGAAAAATATCAGGATAAGGGCCTGGTTATTATCGGGTTAGCAACGGCATTTGAAGATTATGATAAAAACACGCTGGAAAATTTGCGCCGTTTGATCGATACCGGTGATGTAATTGGTGAAACTTTCAAAGCATTAAGTCAATATGGAATGCTGAAGGACGGCAAACTTGAATGGCGGTTGCCGTTTGCGGTGGGAATGGATCGCGTAGTACCTGAAACCGAGCCGGTAACTGATGAAAAAGTACTACGTTATGCCCGTGAGTTTTTGCCAACATATGACGCGCTAAGTGACGAACAAAAACAAGCGGTACTCAGTCAAGTCAAAAATCATTTGGCACAGAAAACCATGAAAGCCGAGACTTTTGAGCGGTTTGCTTTGCAGGGTACGCCTTCAGCCATTTTATTTGACCGCAAGGGTCAATTAAAAGATGTGTCTTTTGGTCAGGTAGAACACCAACAGTCGTTGGTTGAGCAATGTTTGGCGCAAGCAGACTAAAGCTAAAGCAGGTCGTTATCGTACTGCCAGCCCTCGCGCTTAAAATGGTTAGCAGTGTGATGCGTCGTTAATCAGTGTTGTTATGCTATGCCTGTTCAATCTGAGGGCGTTCAGTTCGTCATTGGTTGACAACTCAGTTGGGTGTTTTTTAAAAAATCTTTGGGTACTGGTGCCGAGTTAAACGAAGAGGTTTTTAATCCAAATGCTGCAGTCAAAACTGTAAACCACCTAGTTTAGTTTTGTAAACGATGGGACAGTTCAACCCTGAACCACATTAAAACTACCTTTAATGATTTTAGGAAGATTGAAGTTTATTTTAAGAAAAAGAAAACTGGCGTCGAAATTATGCATATAATTTAAGGAGTAACCAATC
Organism: Nitrosomonas sp.; assembly: GCA_021774205.1. Taxonomy (GTDB): domain Bacteria; phylum Pseudomonadota; class Gammaproteobacteria; order Burkholderiales; family Nitrosomonadaceae; genus Nitrosomonas. Next base: position 8,613 of record JAJFJI010000181.1, on the reverse strand, counting down.
GCGGGAGAGAAAATTCAGTAGCAAAGAAAGGCCAGCTTGTTTGATATTTTCTCTTTAATTCAGTAGAATGTTTTACTTTATAACCTTGCCTCATCATATCATTTTCTTTAAGAGAATAAAATGAGAGGCTATACCCATAAGGAATCTATGCGACATTACGAAATTGTTTTTATTGTACATCCCGATCAAAGCGAGCAAGTGCCGGCGATGATTGAGCGTTATTGCGGCATTGTTACTGCAAAGAATGGCAATGTTCATCGGCAAGAAGATTGGGGGCGCCGCCAGCTTGCCTATCTTATCCAAAAAGTTCACAAAGCACATTATGTTCTGATGAATATCGAATGTGATCAGGAAATTTTAGAAGAGCTTGAGCATGCTTTTAAATTCAATGACGCAATTCTAAGACATTTGATCATCAAAGTGGGCGGCCCAATTACTGACCCATCTCCAATGAAACATCAGGAAGAAAAAACGGCTCCGGTTGCTACAGAGGATAAAGCAAATACTTCAAGAAAAGATACTGAAGCAACAAAAGATACTGAAGTAGCCAAAGAAACAGAAACACCAAAAAATGAATCTGCGCCAGCAAGTGTTGAGGCATCGTCAGAGTAACGATTGAATTGCAACCAAACCACAATCTGTGGAAAGCTCAACAAGCTTGGCGCACTTAGATATACACCGGCTGGTGTAGCAGTAATAGAGTTTGGAATCAGTCACACCTCAAACCAAATAGAAGCGGGTATGTCCCGTAAAGTTAACTGCGATATTTCTGCGGTGGCGTTAGCTCAAATAGCGATTATTATTTCAGAAATAAGGCCGGGTACTTTGGTGAAGCTGACTGGCTTTCTCGCAAGAAAAAGCCAAATGAGTTTTCAACTGGTATTGCATGTAGATAATGTGGTTCAACCTTTATCAGGAAAATAGGGAAAGAGAAAATTATGGCACGTTTTACTTCAAGGCGAAAAGACAGCAAGGATAAGGAAAGAGAAAGAAAGGCCAATCGTCCGTTATTTAAGCGTAAAAAGTTTTGTCGCTTTACAGCAGAAGGCATAAAGACTGTTGATTACAAAGATATTGATATTCTAAAAGATTTTATTAATGAAAATGGTAGGATTATTCCTGCCCGTATTACAGGCACAAAATCCTTCTACCAGCGCCAGCTGGGTACTGCCGTTGAGCATGCGCGTTTTCTTGCGTTATTGCCTTATACAGATCGACACTAAGGAGATAGAACATGCAAGTGATCCTAATGGAGAAAATCGCGAATTTGGGTAAACTGGGTGATGTTGTTAATGTGAAACGAGGTTATGCCAGAAACTATCTGATTCCTCAAGGAAAAGCAAGATGGGCAACAGAAACTGCAATGGCTGAATTTGAATCGAAACGTGCTGAATTGGAGAAAAATCAGGCAGCAACCGTTACCCAGGCGGAAGCCTTAGCTGAAAAACTCGACGGATTACTGATACAAATTACCCAGAAAACCGGTGGAGAAGGCAAACTGTTTGGTTCAGTGACCAATGCAAATATCGTTGAAGCGCTTAAAGCGCAGGGTTTCTCAGTCGACAGATCGATGGTTAGCATGCCTCAGGGCCCATTAAAACAAGTGGGTGATCATCCAATAACAATTGTGTTGCATAGTGACGTGTCGGCACATATAACCGTATCAATTTTGGGAGAAGCAATGATCTAATGACCTTCAGGGTTTATACGGTGTATGTTTCTTAGTCTTGTAGCCGAAGCAGACGTCGTCATAAAATTTGCTTATAAAAAGGACTGGCAGCAGTCCTTTTTTATTTCACCTCATCATAGGAGGTGATAGAATCGTCATCTTGTCTATTGTAGTGCAGCTCCACTTTTATGGCTCAATCACCAACTAGCCTCGCCAACGACCAACTTGTAGAATCCTATAAAATACCGCCCCATTCGATTGAAACAGAGCAATCTGTATTGGGCGGCTTAATGTTGGATAATCAAGCCTGGGACAAAATTGCGGATGTTATTATTGACGAAGATTTTTACCGTCATGATCATCGTCTTATTTATCAGCATATCTGTAAGCTGGTTGCGCACAATAAGCCGGCTGATGTCGTCACAGTTGCTGAATCACTTGAAATTTCCGCTGAGCTGCAGAATGTTGGTGGGTTAGCGTATATTGGCACAATCGTACAAAATACGCCATCTGCGGCCAATATTCGCCGTTATGCGGAAATTATTCGGGAACGTTCTGTTATGCGCAAACTTGCGCAGGTTGGTGCAGAAATTGCCGATGCATCGTATAATCCGGCTGGGCGATCTGCGGCAAATTTGTTAGATGAGGCTGAATCTAAAGTATTTGAAATTGCCGAAGAAGGTGCGCGTGGAAAGCAAGGTTTTGTTGATATTCAGCCTCTTCTGAAACAAGTCGTTGAACGAATTGAGGTTCTCTATAACCAAGATAATCCCAGCGATGTTACCGGGATCGCTTCTGGTTTTCATGATCTTGATCAGAAAACTTCAGGCTTCCAGCCGGGTGATTTGGTTATTGTGGCAGGCAGGCCATCTATGGGAAAAACCGCTTTTTCTCTAAATATTGCCGAACATGTCGCATTGGCTCTTGGTAAACCTTGTGCCGTTTTCAGTATGGAAATGGGTGGCGCGCAATTGGCGATGCGTCTACTTGGCTCTGTAGGAAAACTGGATCAACACAAAGTACGTACCGGACGGTTGCAAGATGAAGACTGGCCAAAACTGACGCATGCACTGGGTAAATTGAATGATGCGCCGATTTTTATTGATGAAAGTGCCGCGCTGAATGCATTAGAGCTAAGAGCGCGCGCCAGGCGTTTGTGTCGTCAGCATGGTGATCTGGGGTTGATTGTGGTGGATTATTTGCAACTCATGTCTTCTAGTAGCCCTGGGGAAAATAGAGCGACGGAGATTTCAGAAATTTCACGTGCATTAAAAAGCCTGGCAAAAGAACTAAAAGTACCCGTTATTGCTTTGTCGCAACTTAATCGTAGCCTTGAGCAACGACCCAACAAACGTCCTGTCATGTCTGATTTGAGGGAATCAGGAGCGATAGAACAGGACGCGGATGTCATTCTTTTCATTTATCGAGATGAGGTATACAACCCCGAGACACAGGACAAAGGCATCGCTGAAATTATTATCGGTAAACAGCGTAATGGGCCAATTGGTAAAGTTGAGCTTACTTTTCTCGGGGAATATACAAGATTTGAGAGTTATGCTAAGGCTGAATATTATTGATTGCGATCTAAATTGTTACGATAATTTTTAGAATTTTTTCCAATCATCATGGCTACCACCGGTAGCCACCAATTTTCTGTTTGGTGCTTTTTTATTTTCAACACTGACTGAAGTCAAAGCACGTTGGGTAGGTTTTGATTTTTTAACCGAATTTGCTTTAACCGCAGATAATCTTACGATTTCTGTTGGGTTCTCGCGGCGTTGCTCTATCTTGAATATGGAAATTGAACCGGTAAGGTCCCTTGCTTGATCTTCCAGAGATTCGGCCGCCGCCGCCGCCTGTTCAACCAATGCCGCATTCTGTTGGGTGACCTCATCCATTTGAGAAACTGCTTGATTAACCTGTTCGATCCCGTTATTTTGCTCTGACGATGCAGAAGTAATTTTAGACATAATGTCTGTGACCAGCTTGATTGAAGAAACAATCTCTTCCATGGTTTTTCCCGCTTTGTCTACCATCCTGGTACCCGTATTGACGTTTTTAACCGAACCATCAATCAGTGTTTTTATATCCTTAGCTGCCGCCGCACTTCGCTGAGCTAAGTTGCGAACTTCTGTCGCTACAACCGCAAAACCACGGCCTTGCTCTCCTGCGCGTGCCGCTTCAACCGCAGCATTCAGTGCTAGAATATTTGTCTGGAAGGCAATACCATCAATGACACTAATAATTTCGGCAATCTTTTTCGAGCTCTCGCTAATTGAAGACATCGTATTTTCGACATTATTCATCATATTGCCACCTTTAACTGCGATATCACTGGCATTTATAACCAGTTCGTTGGCTTGCCTGGAATGGTCGGCATTTTGACGAACAGTTGCGGTCAACTCCTCCATGCTGGATGCGGTTTCTTCCAGTGAAGCGGCTTGTTCTTCAGTACGCTGAGATAGATCCAAGTTACCAGAAGCAATTTCACTCGTTGCCTGCTGTACAGAAAACGCACAAGTCCGTGCATCTGAGACGGTTGCTCTCAGGTTGGTACCTAACTGACTAAGCGCCTTAAATAATTCCCCGAATTCATCGCTACGATTCTTGGTAAATTGGGTTTTAAGATCGCCAGCTGCGAGTATGTTGGCAAAGTCAATGGCATCGCGCAATGGCCGTTGTATATTTTTTGCCAAATAAAGAGCAAAAAAAGACGTAAATAAGATGCCGCCAACCGTTATTACGGCAATAAAGCTAGGTAACCAGGATGCGACAATTTCTTGTGAGAGTCCCCACCAGCTTGCGCCACCGATGCATGCCAACAGTAAGGCAGGAATGCTCATGGCCATCGCCAGGCGTTTTTTGGTTGTCATGCGAAAAAGAGCTGAAATTTTGCCAATAAAATTGGTGCGAACGACTTGACCTTTTTTTATCGCAAGGTGATGCGCCTTGCCGTCAATAAATTGACGATAAATGGGCGTGACTGTTTCAATTAATTCGCGTGATGGTTTGGTTCGTACCGACAAATAACCAGTGACGTTGCCATTATCTTTTATTGGCGTTGTATTCCCAAGTACCCAATAGTAATCGCCATTTTTTCGACGATTTTTTACCAATCCTGTCCATGGCAACCCGGTTTTTAGTGTTTTCCATAAGTCTTCAAAGGCTTCGGGTGGCATATCAGGATGTCGCACGATATTGTGCGCTTTGCCGATTAACTCTTCTTCAGTATAACCACTGACTTCGATAAACGTGGGGTTAACAAAAGTAATACGCCCCTTGGTGTCAGTCGTTGATAGAATCAGTGTGTCATCGCTAATGGGATATTCGGTTTCAGAAACTGGCAAATTAACTCTCATGTTTTTCCTTCGGAAATTCAATTTAATGCTAACTAAAATTTATAGAGAAAACGGCATAAACACTAAAAAATTAAATATAAACATTGGGAATTTTTGCAAGAGCGTGATATTCGATGAGAGAAGTTTCGGGAAGACTTGAATCTGATCATGACTAATTTATGTCTATGCCCGGGCTATTTTGTTAATCGATTTATTTTTAAAAGTTATATTTGATTTTTTTGAAGAATTTTACAAGTTATCTTTTAGGGGTAATGATTGAAATAGCAATCTATTGCCCGTTTAGAATGGAAGGTTACGACAATTACCGGTGCGATGGTACATTAGACTGCATTAAGTCGGGGTAAATAACCCTTTGATAAATAATTTGTTAGAAAGAACAATTGGAAGGCGGGTGGCTGTTCGCCTATTAATAAAATCAGTGGCAACACAAATAGGGGCGCGAACGATTAGAAGTTAGCAAATTCGTTTGCCATTTCGGCATGCATCAAGAACAATACGTCTTATAATAAGCAAATTACCATGAAAAAAATGTACTGCACCTGGTACAACAACGACAGGGATCGATTGCGGCGCAGCCCAAGCCAATACGCTTTGCATGGGAACGACTTCATCCTGATCACCTTGAATAATCAGGGTGTTTTTACAATACTGAGCAACAGGCAGGGCATTTAGATTGGCGACCGATGGTGCGACTAGAACGAGATTTCGTGGGTTTAGCCGCTGTGTGGCATGTGCCTGAATTGCGCCACCAAATGAAAATCCAGCCAGCAGCAAAGGTTCTGACTGAATAGTGAACTGATCACGAACAGTTTCAACGACAGTGACGACGTCGTCAATTTCGCCTATCCCATAATCATGAGCGCCTTCGCTCTTTTTGACGCCACGGAAATTGAATTTAACGCTGATGAACCCCAATTCAAGTAGTGTATTAAACATAGTATGGACAATTTTATTGTCCATGGTGCCGCCGTAGAGTGGATGAGGGTGTGCAATGATGGCCAGCCCACGTTGATCGGATTCTGGTTCGGCTAACACGGTTTCCAGTTTGCCCGCCGGACCGTCTATAAAAAATTTCTGAAGATTCGGACGCAATTTATATCTTCAAGCGATCAACGGTGCGCCCGTTTTTTAAGTGTTCTTCAATTATTTCGTCAATATCTTCCTTGTCAACGTAGGTGTACCAGGTTTCTTCCGGATAAATGACAATCACAGGACCCTCACTACATCGATCTAAACATCCTGCGTTATTGATGCGGATTTTATCTTTACCATCCAGTTTGAGTAATTTAATTTGTTTTTTAGCATAATCACGTACTTCCTGGGCATTAAAATTGTTGCAACACGCCGCACCTGCTTCACGCTGGTTGACGCAAAAAAATACATGTCGTTGGTAGTAGCTCATGGAGTACCTGAAGAATTAAGAATAGTCAGCGTTGAACAGTAGATCGATTGTCTCAGTTTTATTTTTGTCCATAAACGATTTAATAGTCGGCGTTGTTTATGATTTAAATCGTGAAGCATTTCAAGTTTGGCAAATAGGTTATGACCATCCAGCAGAATTTGACCTGTATCCAGCGCGTTAACCCCGGCAATCATACGAAACAAGGTTGTTTTTTCGCAACCGGAAGGTCCTAACAAGGTGAATCGCTTGCCTTAATACTTTAAAGGGAGATGTTAAACATAGTATTGGGGAGTTGTGAATATTTATTGCAATAATTGCCATAGCAATAATGCTAACGCCGCTAGCAAGATCACGAGTAATTTTAGCAAGCGGCTTTGCCGTTTTTCTTCCGCAAGTAAATCGGTCATTCTTTTTTCCAGCATTTGTGCGCGATCATCCTTCAAGCTATGATGAATCAAGCGTGGAAATTGTGGAAAGATGATTGCCCAATTAGGTACTTCTTTTTGCAGACGACTTACAAATCCACGTAAGCCAATTTGTTCGGACATCCAATTTTCAAGGAAGGGTTTGGCAGTTTTCCATAGATCAAGGTCCGGATCAAGATCACGTCCTAATCCTTCAATATTTAATAATGTCTTTTGTAATAACACCAACTGCGGCTGGATTTCTACATTGAATTGGCGTGAAGTCTGAAATAGCTGCAATAATATGCGGCCAAATGAAATTTCCTTTAGTGGTTTGTCAAAAATTGGCTCGCAGACTGCGCGGATTGCAGCTTCAAAATCATCGACTCGAGTATTTTTTGGTGCCCAACCTGCTTCAACATGTGCTTCCGCTACCCGCCGGTAATCACGACGAAAAAAAGCGAGAAAATTTTGCGCCAAGTAATTTTTATCTTCATCACTCAGCGTGCCCATGATGCCAAAGTCAACCGCGATATACCGGCTATCATTGCCGACGAAGATATTTCCTGGGTGCATGTCGGCATGAAAATAGCCATCTCGAAAAACCTGGGTAAAAAATATTTCAACGCCCATACGGGCAAGGTAGGGAATGTCGACACCCAGGGCTCGAAGTTCATCCACATGACTGATTGGGACGCCGTTGACACGTTGCATGACCATGACGTTGGTACGGCAGTAATCCCAGTAAACTTCCGGCACTAGTAACAGCGTGGAATTAAGAAAATTACGCCTCAATTGACTACAATTGGAGGATTCCCGCATGAGATCAAGCTCGTCATCAAGATTTCTCGCGAATTCTGAAACAACCTGTCTTAGCTTCAAGCGCTTACCATCCGGCCATAGTGCTTCCGCAACCATAGCGCCAGTATCCATTAAGCTAATATCATGGGCAATAACCGGCGCAATACCAGGACGTAAAATTTTAACAGCTACTTCTGTTTTATCATGCAGTACAGCTAGATGCACCTGAGCGACCGAAGCGCTAGCGACCGGTTTTTCTTCAAAGCTGGCAAAAATTTCGCCAACGGGCTTGCCATAAACTTTCTCTAACGTTGCAAGTGCAAGATCAGAAGCAAACGGCGGTACTTGATCCTGTAGTTTGGCCAGTTCATCTGCAATATCGGTTGGCAGTAAATCACGCCGGGTGGACAGCATCTGACCAAATTTAATAAAAATTGGACCCAATGCTTCCAAAGCCAGGCGTAAGCGTTCGCCGCGTGGGCGATCCAGCCGGCGCCAGAATGTCAGCCATTTAATTGGCTTACGTAATGCACGTAATTTACCATGACTAAAGAAGAATTCATCAAGCCCAAAACGGAAAGCGACGAAATTTATTTTTATTAGACGAAAGATGCGCATGTATTTTTAGCGTAATAATCTGGTGATAACATCATGAATATCTTAATGTTTTCTTCATTAATGTTACTAACAGGGATGCGGGTTGGTTAAAATTCCTGATTGATTAGCTTCTGTATTCGTTGTTCCAGCTGTTCAGTGTCGTGATGTAATGCTTCCACTCCATGATTGAATTCATCGATTGAAGTTTTATTGGCCAGCATAGGCTGTTCTTCCGTCCAGTATTCAGCCAGCGCATGAGAAAGATTCTGAATGTTCTCCGTTTGCCAATGAATTAAATTTTCGCCGGTCTGTGTTATCCGGTGAGAAAAAATATCGCCGATTATTCCACTTAGATCCTGTTCTAAGTTCCAATGCAGATGC
>JAJFJI010000019.1 GCA_021774205.1 Nitrosomonas sp. | reverse complement strand
ATTTGGCTTGTGCGTTTCATGCGCATTTTGCACCTCCAGTGGCTGTGTGTTCTATTTACAATCAATGGGTTAGTATAATTATACCCGCTTCCGCTGGATTTTTCATCCATTTCCTCTGAATTGTTAAAATAAATTCATGGGGTTACGTTTATGGATGAGAACTAGTTATACTATTTGATATGCGAAAAATTAGAAAAAACCGGCGAAAATTGAGAAAGCACCGCTTTTCGAGAATGTATTTTATTCTCTCAATCTTACTGATAACGGCTTGCGGTATTGCTGCATGGGTTTATTATGAAGTGTTATATTCCGAAGCGGCAGATGACTGGTTTGAAACAGCTGCGATTGATAGTGTTACAGTATCTCTACCAGAAGATGATGGTCCGCATCAGGTTGAAATGGAATCGTGGCATTTTAATGGTCATTTAAAGTCTGAATCAGGCGATTTTTTTAGCTTCTATTATACTGTGTTCGTGGTTAACAATTTGGTGAGTCAAACGATTAGCCATGTATCTCTAAATGATCATCAAACTGGAAAGTACTTTACCGCTCAGCGCAAGACTGTTGGCAAGTCATTCATCAACACAGAAAATCGTTTTGAATTTTTCCAAGATGATTGGTTTATGGCAGGCGGAAATGGGGATGATCGATTAAAAGTATCTACGGATGACTTTAGTTTTGATCTTAGCGTGGTTGGTACTCGAGCGCCCATGTTTCATGGTGATAACGGCATTATTTCATTAGACATCGCCGGTGACAGTTATTACTATACACGTGCACGCATGGCTATTTCTGGCACTATAATCATCGGCGAAACAATTGAGAAAGTAACAGGTATTTCTTGGTTTGATCATCAATGGGGTGATTTCTCTATTGGGATATTATCAAAAAATTGGCTTGGCCTTCAATTAAATGATGGTACGGATGTGATGATTTATCAATTACGTGATAAGTATAATAGATCAATACGCTATGCTGGCAGTATTAGTCAGAATGGCATTGCCGAAACACTTTTGGAAACTGATTTTACTTTGGTCCCTGGGGGAAAATGGACCAGCGGCAAATCAAATATTACATACCCTGTTTCATGGGCTATTGACATTCCAAAAAAGAATATAAATATCACAATCCAAGGTATCAACAAAAACAATGAGTTTGATGCCTCATTGACGAGTTATAATATTTATTGGAAAGGCCCAGTTAAAGTACAGGGTTCTCACACAGGCCTAGGTTTTATGGAATTAAATTACATGGATAAAAAAAGTTAATAGTTGAGGAATCGATCCGGTTTTCATTACCATTAGCGGTGACCAATAATTGCTGAAATTTCCTATAGAGAAGAAAGTTGTTTAAAAATATACTGATTGTCTGCATTGGTAACATATGCAGAAGCCCGATGGCTGAAGGATTATTAAAACAAGCACTCTTAAAAGCTAATAAAATAGATTGTAATGTAAGTTCTGCGGGACTTGCAGCGCTTGTAGGCCATAAAGCTGATCCCAGTGCTTGTCAGTTGATGATGAAAAAGGGAATTGACATTTCGGGTCACCGAGCTTGTCAAATACATACTGAAATGATAAGTAAAACTGATCTTATTTTAGTAATGGAGTTGATCCAAAAGAATGCTATTATTGAAAAACAACAGAGTGCAAGAGGGAAAGTTTTTAGATTAGGTGAATGGGAAGAATTTGATATTGCGGATCCATATAAAAAAGACTTCGCTGCTTTTGAGAAATCATTGGTATTAATCGAGAAAGGTATCACGCAATGGATGGAAAAACTGTAAATTAAGAAATATCGCCTTGTTTACAAAATTTGACTTTCGGCTGAGTTTATTACATAAAAGCTATCTTAGAAACAAAACCATGCAAATTAAAATTCTTACTATCCTGATTATTCTGGTAGCACTAAGCCAACTAGCAGCTTGTACGGTAATACCCGGTCAACATTTGAGGCATTTCTCCACTCAATCAAGCTCGGAAATGCCAGTTACAGAAAATAATGAAACGATTTTAAAAAAGCTCAATATTAAAACCATTGATGCCCAGTTAATTGTAGATTTAGAAAAAGATTTTAATAATCGTAGCTTGGGCCCAGACAATGTTGCTAATCACTATTTCGACTATCGTATTGGCTCCAAAACAATCAAAGGTGTGCCGACCAAAGAACCCTTCAGTCAATATCGTGTCGGACCCAGAGATATTCTCACCATAACCGTCTGGGGGCATCCCGAGTTGACTATCCCTGCAGGCGAATTTCGTACGGCGGAATCAGCAGGCAATGTTGTCGGTGAAGACGGTACATTTTTTTACCCTTTCGCGGGTGTTGTTCATGCTGCAGGAAGAACGGTTGAGGAAATCCGTGATGAATTAATCCGAAAACTTTCAAAATTTATTGAAGAAGTCCAGCTAGACGTGCGTGTAGCTTCGTATCGTAGCCAACGAGCTTATATCGTTGGTGAAGTGACTCAGCCTGGCATCCAGCTGGTTCAAGATATTCCCCTAACTGTATTGGAAGCAATCAACAGAGCAGGTGGAGTAACTCCCATAGCAGATCTACGTAATATTACTTTAACGAGAGACGATAAAACTTATAGTATTAATTTATTAAGTCTTTATGAGGGCGGTGATACGAGTCAAAACGTGTTACTTCAACACGGTGACGTTCTGAACGTACCAGATAATCAGTTGAATAAAGTTTTTGTGCTAGGAGAAACTACGTTGGGCCGCGGCTTTGGTGTCAGACCGCGAAGCCTTATTATGAATAAAGCGCGCATGACGTTGACCGAAGCATTGAGTGACGGGGGTGGAATTGACCAGTTAACTGCCGATGCGGCCAGAGTCTTTGTTTTTAGAAGTGCCCTAGGAAAATCAGAAATATTTCATCTCAATGCGAAGTCCCCCGATGCATTTATATTAGCAGACCGTTTCCCAATGCAGCCGCGTGATGTGGTTTTTGTTGATCGGGCACCGGGTATTCGCTGGAATCAAATTATTGGACAAATTCAACCGACAGTTAATTTGTTGAATTCCTTTGATGGGGCATTAAAAATTACACCACTCAGTAACCCCAACTAAATAGATAATAGTCTTAAAGTGTGGATTTCTGCAACCCCTGGCTTTTCGCTTGGCTATATCATCGTTATTTGCTGGGCCGCAATAAATAAACACTTATTCTCTTTTATGAACAAGTCATTATCTTGAAAAATCAATAATTGATATTACTAATGGTGACATAGTTTTTGTTTTTCATCTCTTTTTCATCACTAATAGGCAGGATTATTTGATCATTCCGATCTATAATCACCGAAATCCCATTCACATTCTCGCCATCATCAACGAATGTGACTCTCCGCTTTGAATTTAAAATGAACATTTAGTTGCTTGTTGTCAGCATCAAATTCAATGGAGTTGTAATGCAGGTAAACTATTTGGTAGTACTCGCTGAAAACAATTTATTAAAATGCACGATTACAATATCCTTTTCTAATGGCCGATGAAAATACCAAGCATACTTTGTTCACTCTTTTTTTGAAAAAACCAATCCAGGATGCTATTCTTTTCTGATTAATTTTTGTGTTTTTTTGTTAAACAGCTTCATTTAGGATAAATGTCCTATGTTATGACAATAAAACTAGGTTAAATGTCTCATAAAAAAGAGGCGTGATCTCCCTTATCTTAGCGATACTTTGATTTTAATATATTGGGGAAACGACAATACTATTGTTAAAAATAGATTGTTACAGAGTTTGTCGCAGTAGCCAGGAGATGGTTGCTTATGTATTGATGCACCATATCTTCTTATACAAATCATCAAATCTTGAACTGGGAGTTAACTGGCCATGAAAAATTCATTACGAATGATAGGAATTTCCATTATTTATTTGTTTGGATTAGGTGTTGGGTCGGTAAATGCTGTTACTTCAACGTTGACTTTTAATAGCAATGGAATTGGTTTTAACGCAATATTCGGCAATAATGCAATAAACAGCGACGTTTTTAATAATTTTTACAATTATACGATTCCTGCGGGAGTGAATGGTGCGGGTGGCCTTTCTGGGCTTAGCAGTTACGACCTTACAGGGTCTGATGTGAGTTTCACCACATTGGAGTTGCTTGATTCTGAAAATACTGCATCTCCTTCAGGAGAAACTTCGAGTCCGTCTGCATTTATTAATGTTACTGAATTAACGTCCACCGACACCACTTCATTACAGGTGTCAGGCGTTATTAACAAATTTGCCAATAATGCTTCTGATGCAGAATAATAGCCCACTCGTTTCAAGGCATCAAACATACGCCATGCTACTCGTTAGCTTAGGTCTGTTGGGCTTTACTGCGTGTCGCAGAGGGGATGTCGCCTAATGCTCCTGCTTTTTATTTTATAAAGATGTTAGTTAAGGGTGCAAAATAGATACTAATGTTCGAAAAAATTTATATCCTTGTATACAATAAGTTAATTTCTTTTTTTAAAAAGAAGACGTTTTAATGATTTGAATACTTTTTTTCTAACGAACGCTACAACTAACTACATTTATTCGCAATGATCAACGCTACCGCTGAAAATAATAAAATGCCGATTAATTACGCGCCAATTCAGGATGATAATGCAATAGAGTTAGGTGAATTGTTGGGGATATTGATTGATGGTAAGTGGCTCATCATTCTGGCTACACTGATATTTTCCTTTTTTGGGATCGCTAAAGCCTTTCTTGATAGTCCAGTTTATAAATCTGATGCCATGTTGCAAATCAATGAAAAGTCGCAAACACTAGCAGGGTTAGATCCATTAACAGATATGTTTGAAAATAAAATGCCGGTAATGGCAGAAATAGAAGTTATTGGATCCAGGATGATACTGGGAAAAGCTGTTGAAAATTTGGATTTAGACATTATTGCAAAACCAAAATATTTTCCTGTTATCGGTGAAGCTATTGCCAGGCGTTTTCAGCAACGTAATCAAGAAAACGCCGTTTCAGAACCATTGTTTGATCTATCGCCTTATGCCTGGGGTGGTGAAGCTATTCAAGTTGAAACGCTGACAGTACCGGCTGATTGGGAGAATCAAGAATTAATATTAGTGGCCGCTACGCGAGGCTATTTTCAACTTTTTTATAGCGACGAGTTAATCCTTGAAGGTGAAGTAGGTAAGGTGGCTAGCAAGCAATTGGAAGGTGATCAAGCGCCCATTAGTATCTTTGTTTCATTATTAAAATCGCGTCCGGAAACTGAATTTACCATCATTCGGCAATCTAGAAGTAGTGCAATTAGTCAATTAAAAGGGGGGTTGACTGTTAGTGAAAAAGGTAAAAGCACAGGTATATTAGAGTTGACAATGGAATCGCGCAACCCGAATTCTGCTGTAAAGGTGTTAAATGAGATCGCCAATATCTACGTACAGCAAAATGTCGAGCATAAGTCTGCTGAATCACAGAAGACTTTGGTTTTTTTGGAAAAACAACTGCCCGCCCTTAAAGAACAGTTGGAGGCGGGGAATAACATCCTAAATGAATATAAAAATCGTCAGGGTTCTATAGACTTAGCTGTTGAAACAAGACATATTTTAGATGGCATAGTGGATATAAAGACCCAAGAAACGCTATTGCATCAACAACGTGATGAACTTCGACAGAGATATACTGAAGCACACCCTGCTGTTGTTGCTGTTGACAAGCAGATTGCTCGATTACAAGAACAAATGCTTTCTCATGACGTTATGGTAAAATCCCTACCAAAAACGCAGCAAATTATTCTTGAGCTATCTGGTGAAGTAGAAGTAAAGACCAGTCTCTATACTACTTTACTTAATAACGCCCAGACGTTGCGAGTGGCAAAAGCAGGGACAGTAGGTGATGCAAGGGTTATTGATTATGCCGTATTGCCTGCTCAACAAATCAAACCAAAGAAATTACTGATTATTGCTGGTGCGTTTGTCTTAGGCTTATTTCTTGGTTTTATGGCAGTGTTTACTCGAAAATTATTACATGGTGGCATAGAAGACCCCGATTTAATTGAAAAAAGATTGAATATTCCCGTTTATGCAACTATTCCACACAGCAAAGAACAGGAAAAACTCACAAACAAATATCACAAAAAAAAATCTAAAACAGAATTGAATCAAAAAAATATTCTTGCTCTTGAAGCAAAAGAAGATATGGCCATAGAAAGCTTGCGAAGTTTGCGTACCACATTGCACTTTGCTTTGTTGGAGGCAAAAAATAATATTATCTTGTTTACTGGACCCAGCCCAGGTATTGGCAAAACATTCGTTTCTTCTAATCTTGCTACCGTTATGGCCGATGCTGGGAAAAAAATATTGCTAATCGATGGCGATTTGCGCAAAGGCTACCTTAATAAAATTCTTGGTGTAAGCAGAGAAAATGGTCTATCCGAAATTATTTTAAATACCATCACAGTAAAAGATGCAATTCGTGCAATACCGCAAGCTAATTTTGATTTCATTTCTACAGGTGCAATACCACCTAATCCTTCAGAATTATTACTGCATGAAAATTTTGCTAATTTCCTTGAAAGTATCTCTAAGAGGTATGATCTCGTCATCATTGATTCGCCACCTATTTTGGCTGTTACAGATGCCGCGATTGTTGGTCGCATGGCCAGTGCAGTCTTTATAGTAGCCAAATCGGGAAAGCATCCAATGCGAGAGTTTGAGCAAAGCTTAAGAAAGCTTTTAAATGCTGGAGCTGATGTGAAAGGTTTCATTTTTAATAACGTGCCAATATCATCTTCTCGCTACGGCTACGGCTACGGAAAATATGTATATCAATATAGTTATGCAAACAAATAAGCTATCCGTATGATAAATATACTTTCTCTATGTATATTTTGTACATTACTATCAGCAATGATTATCCATATAGCCATCAAGTTGGCGCATGTTTACCGTATTGCCGACCATCCTGGAGAGCATAAGCAACATAGTGGAAGCACGCCATTTGTGGGTGGGGTTGGAGTGTTTGCCGCCCTGTGCGTAACGTTAATTATGCTGATCAATTTTTATCCTGAGTATATGCAAAAATGGCTAGTCCTCGGATTTTGTTCCATCGTCATTTTTGTTACAGGTTTTATAGACGATATGGTGCGGCTCAGTTATAAATTACGTTTTATCATTCAGGCTGTTGTCGCGTTTATTATAGTTTTGGTTGGTGGTATTGTGCTTAGTGATCTTGGTGGCCTATTTTTTGGCCTGCCGTTACAACTCGGACTGTTTGCCATTCCTTTTACTGTATTTGGTATCATTGGCGGCATCAATATCATTAACATGATCGACGGTGTCGACGGACTTTCTGGATCTTTATCTCTGACAAGCTTTTTGTTACTCGGTGTTGTGGCTTACGTTGCGGGGGATTTTGCCAATCTTTTTCTGATTGCCGCGCTGATTGGAGGGATAGCTGGTTTTCTGAATTACAATCTTCGTCGTTCTTCGAGGGCCTGCGCACAGGTCTTTCTAGGAGATAACGGGAGTATGCTAATTGGGCTTGTATTTGCCTGGTTGCTGGTCGACATATCGCAGGGCCCTAATCCTGCTATGAGGCCCGTGGTGGCAATCTGGCTACTCGCCATTCCGCTCATGGATGCTATCAGTGTTATGCATCGACGGATCCGGATGGGTAGTTCCCCATTCAAGCCGGACCGCAATCACTTGCACCATATATTGCTGAGAGCCGGTTATCGTAACGAAGAAGTTGTTTTTGCAATTGTGTCATTACACTTACTGTTTGGCATTACTGGGTTAGCTGGGTTATACCTAGGCGTGCCCGATTTCATAATGCTGCTTGGGTTTTTTCTAGTGTACGCGGGATACTTTTACCTGACGTTGCGCCCCTGGCATTTTATTCCGCCACTGTGTTTCTTGCACACCCGACTGCATCTTACCCCTGTCGCGAGTTACGGAAAGTTTGTTGGAAGATTCACAGTCATGGGTGCTGAGAACCTGGCCATGATTATCAGTAAAGAGATCAGAGCCAGAGTGGATTTTTGGGTGCAGATTTTTAAGCAACCGTCGGATGATGATAGTTCTAAGAAACAGTATTCGCTGGCGCTTAATATACGGTTACCCGATGATCATAATATTTTGAATGACAGGACAAAACGATATGTTACATTACTACAGCAACGATTGGAAAAGAAGTATGATATGCAGATTCGCCAACTTGCTGCACGTGTTGGAGATAAAGGCTTGAGAGAATCTAATGATGATGATTTCGGTAGCTTGTACCCGACGGACCGGCGTGCGGCGCATCGGCGTTGCCCGGGTCGGCGTGCGGCGCACCATCGAAGCATGGGCTCTCAGGTGCTGGTTTTTGAGGTCACATGGTTGAACGAGAAAAAAGTGGATCATTATGTCTATAATTAAAAAAGCCCTGATTACTGGTGTGACTGGCCAAGATGGTGCATATTTGGCCGAGTTTCTGTTGATTAAAGGCTACGAGGTGCATGGTATCAAGCGGCGAACGTCTCTGATCAACTCCGATCGTATAGATCACCTCTATCAGGATCCACACGAAAAACATTTGCGTTTTATATTACACCACGGAGACATGACGGATTCATCCAGTCTAATTCGCGTTATTCAGCAGGTGCAACCGGATGAGATTTATAATTTAGCTGCACAATCGCATGTCGCTGTATCGTTTGAGGAGCCTGAATATACCGCTGATTCTGATGCTATTGGTACGTTACGTATGCTAGAAGCCATTCGTATTCTTGGCATGGAAAAGAAAGCGCGCTTTTATCAGGCTTCAACCTCTGAATTGTACGGTAAAGTTCAGGAAGTCCCACAATCGGAGACCACGCCGTTTTATCCGCGCTCTCCCTATGCGGTGGCCAAGTTATATGCTTATTGGATAACCGTCAATTATCGCGAGTCTTACGGTATCTATGCTTGCAATGGTATTTTGTTTAATCATGAATCCCCCAATCGGGGCGAGACCTTTGTTACTCGAAAAATTACTCGTGCTCTGGCGCGCATCAAGCTTGGATTGCAGGACTGTCTGTATCTTGGAAATATGAATGCTAAGCGTGACTGGGGGCATGCCAAAGATTACGTACGCATGCAATGGATGATGTTGCAACAGGACGAGCCCGAAGATTTTGTCATTGCTACCGGCGTGCAATATTCTGTACGTGATTTCGTCAATATTGCAGCTAAAGAAGTTGGAATCGAGATCACCTGGCGGGGTGAAGGAATGCACGAAACCGGCAGCGACCAGAAAGGCCGTGTGATTGTTCGCGTTGATCCACGTTATTTCCGTCCGGCTGAAGTGGAAACTTTGCTTGGCGACCCAAGTAAGGCTAAGGAGAAGCTTGGTTGGACGCCAGAAATTAGTTTTGAAGAATTGGTTGAAGAGATGATGCGTGAAGATTTACAGTCAGCTGAGAAATTTGCTTTGATCAAACAGCATGGCTATAGATCATATGACTACATTTGACCATTACAATTGGCGCTTTCTTTGCGGTGGGGAGTTGCTATCTGGTAAAAATAGATTATAGGCTTATCGACGTCGACTGGCTGCCTGAGTGGGAACCCGGTAACTTTCCGATGCTGGGGATGGAATGGGTCGGTGTTAAGATGGCGAAGCGCGTCAGCAAAGTGGCTGTCTGAAACTTGAAAAGGGAACATATGATGTACTAGGCTCAGACCTGATCTGACAGTTACCCGTTTTTTTAGGCGTCTGTCAGTTTAGATTTGAGCTAAATTCTTTTCAGCCCAAATCGATTGTCCATCAAGCAATGTTTCTAGTGGTGTGCGGCCACAGCACATTTTTCCTTGATG
>JAJFJI010000180.1 GCA_021774205.1 Nitrosomonas sp. | reverse complement strand
TACATTAAAAGGTCTTGGGATATCTGAAATAGATGCCAAATACTCTAAAACCAAGATGTTGTAGTCTCCATAATCAGTTGTCCCGCCTGCCTTTTTACCTGGATGGTAGTTACGCTCTCCCCAGCCAATGCCATGTGTTTGACCGCCCATCATCTCTCCTGGCGACATGTATTTTTCTATAGGTTTATTGCCATAAGCTTCATATATTTTTTTGGCGTCATATTCATAATGACTTCCAAGACAAAGTGCATCAGCGACTATAGCGCCAAAAAAAGCACCTTTTATTCGTTCTTCTTTTGAAATATTATTCATAATTTATCCTATTGTTTTTGTCAATTGCATCTGTGTGAATATTTTGTTTCACCAGCACATTTGAAATGCGTATTTGAACGAATACAAATTTAAGTAGCAGAGATTAGTCTAAATCCAATCATTTTGGAATATCTACTTGAGCGCCGCCTCGATCATCCGCAAAGACATACGATCTCTTCGAACCTGTTTGATTCCAAATTGCTTTCCACTTTCTTTAGCGCTGATCTTACCGGTTCTGTCGCATTAAGCGAGATCATTGATACTTAAAAGAAATACAATTTACGATTGAGGTGATTCTAGTCTGTATCCGCTGGTACGGAGCGTATCCGTTAAATTGCCGGCACTGGTAAGAAATGATGCTGGGGAGCGAGGGTTTGAGGTCATGCGCATGTTCAAAAAAGGACAGGTGAATGCATGGAAATGCGCACAAGGTCTTGCAGTAGAAATCCGTTTTATTGAAAAATAACTCGGCATTTATGCCACATAATAAAAGATATCAAAGCGTTGACCCCGACAGCCACTATTTTTGCAACAGAATAAATTTTCTTAGTCAGGCTGTTAACGGCACGTATCATCGCTCAGCCTCAAAAAGAAAAAAGGCCTGCATCGCTAAGCCTTTAAATATGTAGCTCCCTGACGAGGACTCGAACCTCGGACAAACGGATTAACAGGTGTTTTAACACGCTGTTTTTGTTAATTTTACACCCGCTAGTGCTCGCCAACAACCGTCATTTTTTTTACACCTTATTCTTGGGATGTTAATTAGCGTATAAAATTTAACAGATAGTGGCGTCGAGATTTACCAGAATGAAGTTATACTTTATTGCTCTTTACAGCTAAATGATCTTTACCTTGGTAAAAATATTTGCCAATTGCAGTTTTAAGATAGTATTTCGCACATTACAGGTAAACTCTGTATGCCGATTGGCACTATAGTGCTTCTTGTTCCCAAGGGTTGATGACAGGTACTCCAGCAGCGATAAAGGGTGCGACATCACGCGTTGCTATAGTGAAGCCATGAACAATTGCAATTGCTGCAATCTGTCCGTCTGCTACGGAAATGAGGCAACCACTGCTTCTTGCTCGACTGATTAAGGGCGCATAAGCTAAAGCGGCTTGCTGGTTGAATGATAGGATACGTGATCCGAAAAGTTCCGCCATCAATGCCTTCAATGCGATATCCAATCCGTCTTTGCGCTTGCCGTCTGGCAGTATTTCAATGCCAACAAGCAATTCAGATAAGCTTGTCGCCGTTAGATATAACGTCTCGGCGGTTTGTCGATCAAGCCAAGCTTGCACAACGGGTTTGCTGTTAGGTTTCATCGGTTCAGATAGGACATTCGTATCCAAAATGATCATTTGAATACTGCGGGCTCAATTGGTGTCTGATCGCGGGTATCGTTGAGATCAAGGCCACCAAAGCGTTCCCCAAATGCAGCAAGTTCTGATCCGATTTTTAATCGCACTTTAGGGCGCACTGCTTCTTCCAGGATTTCTCTGATTTCAGCTTCGGTGCTACGTCCATGCTGGACGGCACGTAGCTTAAGCGCACGATGTATTTCTTCAGGTAAATTACGAACGGTCACGGCAGGCATCTGATGTCACTCCTTAATATGTGACATCAATGATAGCATGCATCATAAAGCGACATCAATTCTTCTCTGGCCTAAATGAGGTATTGTCAACTTCACGTTAAATCGGTCAAACTATAGGTATGAAAGATACCAAGCAATTATGCCGTGGATATCGATTCCATCCGGCAATTATCAGTCACGCCGTCTGGCTGTATCATCGCTTCTCTCTGAGTTTTCGCGATGTGGAAGAGCTTCTGGCCGAGCGTGGGATTGCCGTCTCAAGCAATTGGAGAATCCACAACTATTGGTAAAATTGTTCGAGAAGCAAAAGCAAATAATGGTAAAAAGGGTGGATAGTTTGGCATCAAAGGCGTTGGCTTCGAATATAGACCTGACCCTAATGCCTTGTAGACCTGACCCTAATGCCTTGACCCTAATGCCTCTAATGCCTTGTGACCCTAATGCCTGTGACCCTAATGCCTGACCTGACCCTAATGCCCCGCGCTCAATTTGGTCATGCGCATACTGCTTTAATATATGCTTTCCCATGGCAGGACTCCTCGTTTTAAAATCAATATGATGGTTCGGCCATGGTACATTACCGATAGCAGCTAACATTCAATAGCTCGGCTTAGTACTCTATGTGCTGGGTGTTAGTTTGTCAAATCTAGGCTAACGTATTGATTCGCGCACAAATTAGTATTTCGCACACTATAGGCCAGTATTCGCACGTTGTTAACATGCTTTACTCATTTTAACGAACACTAAATCAAATTGAGGAAAACCATGCGCCTTTCTCTTCTCGCTATTGCCTTCGCTCTATCATTAACCGCCTGCGGTGATCAAGCGTCTAATCAAAATGACGACATTCAACCGGCGGTTTCGCAAAGTCCAGAAGCTGCGCCAGCGAAAGTAGCCGTTGTTGAACCGACCGAACAATCTCCGAGTGAAGAACTGAACGAATGGTTCGAGCAATACTACGAAATGGAGTTAATGAAAAGCCCAATGTCACTTACCCGCCTAGGCCGCAAAGAGCGTTATGGCGAGATAGATGACATGAGCGAAGCAGCTGAAATTGCGCAAATCGAATGGAAAAAAAACTCCGTTATTGAAATGAAAGATGGTTTTGATTACGAAAAATTGAACGACGATGCGAAGCTTTCATTCGACCTCTGGGAGTACCAATACGACCTCTCTGAGAAGGGTTCAAAATTTCGTCGTAGCAAATATATCTTCAATCAAATGAATGGCGTTCATGCCTACTTGCCAACTTTTATGATCAGTTTTCATAAGGTTGAGTCTCTGCAAGACATGCAAGCCTATGTATCACGTTTAAGCGAGCTTGGTCGGGCGATGAATCAACTGGTTGATCGCGCTAAGCTCAATGCCTCTGAAGGCGTTAGACCACCGAGATTTGCCTATGAGGTGGTGAGCGACGAAGCACGTTCCATTATCACCGGCGCACCTTTTACTGACTCGGAAACCGATTCATCATTGTGGGGCGATACGGACTCCAAGGTAAGCGCATTGATTGCGTCAGGTGCGATAACGGAAGAGCAGGGCGACGAGTTATTAGCGAATGCAAAGACCGCACTTATTAGCGATTTTGGGCCGGCGTATGAGAACCTAATTGCCTTTGTCGATTCTGATATTGATAACACCTCAGAGCAGTCGCAAGGTGTGCACGCCAACCCTAATGGTGACGCGTACTACGCTTATCGTTTGAATGCGATGACCACCACTGATATGACCCCAGCTCAAATCCATGAACTCGGTTTGAGCGAAGTCAAGCGCCTTCGTACTGAGATGGAATTACTAAAAGAAAAATCTGGATTTAAAGGTGCGCTGCAAGAGTTCTTTGCCTACATTCGAGATAATAAAGATAACGAAAAATTTTACTATCCGAATACAGACGAGGGCCGACAAGGCTATATCGATGATGCCACAGCCGCGATAGCTAACATAAAAAAGGAATTGCCAAATTACTTCGGTATATTGCCGAAAGGTGACTTACTTGTAAAGCGCGTAGAGCCTTTCCGAGAGCAAGATGGAGCACCTCAACATTATTACCCTGGCACGCCTGATGGGTCGCGAGCGGGTGTTTATTATGCACACCTTTCGGATATGAGCACCATGCCAAAAAATAAGCTGGAAGTTGTTGCCTATCACGAAGGTCTACCAGGCCATCATATGCAAATCGCCATCGCCCAAGAGCTAAAAGGAGTGCCTACCTTTAGAACCCAAGCGTCTTTTAACGCATATATAGAAGGTTGGGCGATGTACTCAGAAAAGCTAGCTAAAGAGATGCCGAACACGTACATAGATTTGCATTCTGACTTCGGTCGTTTAGGTAGTGAAATATGGCGTGCGATTCGATTGGTTGTTGATAGTGGTCTGCACAGTAAGAAGTGGAGCGAACAAGCCGCAATAGACTATATCTCCGCGAACTCTCCTGCTCCACTTAGAACCATTAAGACAGAAGTTCGCCGCTACATGGTTTGGCCGGGCCAGGCGACTTCATACAAGGTTGGCATGATCGATATTCAGCGATTGCGTAAAAAAGCCGAAACTGAGTTAGGCGAAGAATTCGACATTAAAGCTTTTCACGATGCAATCTTAGGTGGGGGTCCTCTACCTCTGAGTCTGCTAGATCGTAAGGTTACTCGCTGGATTGAATCTAAGAAATAGAGTTCTGTCGCATTAAGCAATTTCTGACAACTTTTCTCCAATGAAATCAAAGAGCAATTTAGACGAACACAAAAATAGTGTCTACCATTAGATTTTGCAGGATGACAAGCTGCTGAACTTTAGGTTAGCATAAAAGAAATGGTGCCAGGCATTGTATAGTGCAAATGATTTGAAAGTTGCAATGTTTGATACTGTTTCCGAATTATTTTCCAGTTTGCTATCCAAACTCATGAAATTAATTCGAATTAAACCTGAAAAACTATCCAGTTTTTGGGTGATGACAAGGTGTTGGGTTTTGCGATGGGTCTACTATAGTTACTATAGGCCTACTAAGCTTCAAAAGAAAAAAGGCCCGCATTGCTGCAAGCCTTTAAATACTGGCTCCCTGACGAGGGCTCGAACCTCGGACAAACGGATTAACAGTCCGTTGCTCTACCAACTGAGCTATCAGGGATTTGGTAAGAAACGAATGTTAACGGTTTGCAGCTTTTTGGTCAACTGGCAGATTGATTCTTTGTTGTGAGTTAATGTATTGTTCATTCCTGGCGCAAAATAGTGCAGTCAAATAGTTACCGGATTCTGTCTAAGAAAATGCTTCCACAAACTCCAAATAGCCGTCCTCAACCTGACCGGGTGCTGGTTGAGATTGCCCGTTATGTTGTAAATCATGATATCCAAAGTTGTTTGGCCTATGATACTGCCCGTTATTGCTTGTTGGATACATTGGGTTGTGGATTAGAGGCGTTATCTTATCCCGCATGTGCCAAGTTACTAGGCCCGATTGTGCCCGGTACTGTGGTTCCGAATGGGGCAAGAGTTCCAGGTACTACGTTTGAACTTGATCCAGTACAAGCCGCATTTAACATAGGTGCAATGATACGTTGGCTTGATTTTAATGATACTTGGCTGGCTGCTGAATGGGGGCATCCATCAGATAATCTGGGTGGCATACTGGCGGTTGCTGATTGGGTTTCTCGTAATGCACGACTATCAGGAAAACAACCTTTAACCATGCGTGATGTATTGACAGCAATGATTAAAGCACATGAAATTCAGGGGTGTTTGGCATTAGAGAACAGTTTCAATCAAGTAGGGCTTGATCATGTGGTATTGGTTAAGGTGGCTTCTGCTGCTTTGGTTATGCAATTGCTGGGTGGCAGGCATGACCAGATTATTGACGTGTTGACCCAGGTTTGGGTGGATGGACAATCACTTCGTACCTACCGTCATGCACCCAATACCGGTTCACGAAAATCTTGGGCGGCTGGCGATGCGACCAGTCGCGCGGTGTGGCTTGCGCTTCTGACCCTGAAGGGGGAAATGGGTTATCCTTCAGCGCTTACGGCTAGAACCTGGGGGTTTTATGATGTTTTGTTTAAAGGCCAGCCGTTCCAGTTTCAGCGGCCTATTGAACAATGGGATGCGTATGTCATGGAGAATGTATTATTCAAAATTTCATTTCCGGCTGAGTTCCATGCCCAAACAGCTGTCGAATGTGCCTTACAGTTGCATTCTCAGGTAGGGCAACGAATAGCGGATATTGAAAGGGTCACCATTCGTACGCATGAAGCGGCTATTCGTATTATTGATAAGCAGGGTGCACTTAGCAATCCGGCTGATCGTGATCATTGTATGCAATATATGGTCGCTGTCGCACTAATAACTGGGCGACTGACTGCAGCCGATTATGAAGATGAAGTGGCCGCTGATTCGCGTATTGATAAGTTGCGCAGTAAAATGATATGTAATGAAGATCAGCAATTCACGAGGGATTATCATGACCCTGATAAACGGGCAATTGCCAACGGTATTACAGTAACATTTAAGGATGGTAGTGTGTTGGCAGAGGTGGTGGTTGCATATCCTGTCGGGCACAAACGCCGTCGTAACGAAGGTGTTCCGTTACTGGAGAAGAAATTCAGGAAAAATCTAGCTCGGCATTTTTCAGAGAAACGTCAACAGGCGATTGTCAGTCTTTGTTTTGATCAGAAGAAGCTGGAAGCAATACCTGTTGATACGTTTATTGATATGTTTGTGGCCTAGGAGGCTGTCCGAGAATAGAATAATCTGCCTCAAAACGGCTTCTCCTCGCTACGATTACTATTCTCGGACAGCCTTCCTAAATTTTTACCAAACGGGGGGTGAAATGCCGAAACGGACTGCGTATTTGATGGAGAGTTCGTCAAATATATGCGTGTCATTACAGAAACGTTGATATTCAAACAATAAATTCCATATATCTTCGGTACTTTCATTACTGTCTGCTGTTTTTTCCAATCTCGAAATAAAGCGGTCCAACCCGGGTGTTTCTGGTCGGGTATGGTCACGCGGTAATTGTGAGAGAAATTCTGTCAGTGCTTTTAGACCATTTGCGTCAGCACCTCGTACATTGGAAAAATCGAGTAAAGCGCCAGTAGGTGAATCGCAAGCTTTGCAAACGGTCGTTGCGTCGGGTAGCGAGTCATGCGTAATTTTTTGTAGAATTTCAAAAACGATACGGAATGATTTGAGTGAAGAATGGTCCTGATGAAGCTCCGTAAATATGGGCGCGTCGAAGTTATCCTTATACCGTTGTTTTAATGTATCAAA
This sequence comes from Nitrosomonas sp., assembly GCA_021774205.1. Taxonomy (GTDB): domain Bacteria; phylum Pseudomonadota; class Gammaproteobacteria; order Burkholderiales; family Nitrosomonadaceae; genus Nitrosomonas. Next base: position 488 of record JAJFJI010000180.1, on the reverse strand, counting down.
ATCGTTTGCACGATTGGTGCCAAGATAAAATGCTGCAAGTAGGCGCCAACCTGTTTCCATCATGGACCCATTTTCAAGCGCATGTTCAAGCGTTCTGATATCTGATTCGATTTCTGAGGTTATATGCTTGATTAGCTCAGTTGAGTCGGGAGGGAGCGACCCTGCGACTGTAAAATCAAGCGCAAGTTTGTTTGTATTCATATGCAACGTTATGATTGTTTAATCCAGTTAAAAAATTGATTTATCCCTTGACACGATAAATCTTTGTAACTTCTGGTATGCGTCTGACACTGCGCATGATTTGTGCAAGCTGAAAACGGTTTTTTACTTGCAAAATGAAATGCATGGCGGTGTAGTCTTTTTCGCTTTCCATATTAACATCGTCAATATTTGATCCGCCTTTAGCAATTTCTGCGGCAACTCTTGCCAGTACGCCATGTTTATTAAGCGATGAAATTTTTAAGTTGACTTTAAAGGTGGTGCTGAGA
>JAJFJI010000179.1 GCA_021774205.1 Nitrosomonas sp. | reverse complement strand
ACAAATTCCTGATTAGGGTGCTTACGCCCGCCTTGTGGTGGAACCAAAGCCGTTGTCCCTTCAATTAACTTTAATAGTGCTTGCTGCACACCTTCGCCCGATACATCGCGGGTAATCGACGGATTATCTGATTTGCGTGAAATCTTGTCTATTTCATCAATGTAAACGATGCCACGTTGGGCTTTTTCAGCGTCGTAATTACATTTTTGCAACAGTTTTTGGATAATATTCTCTACATCCTCGCCAACATACCCCGCTTCAGTCAGCGTAGTGGCATCAGCGATAATAAAGGGAACATCTAACAATCGCGCCAATGTTTGCGCTAGCAATGTTTTACCTGATCCAGTAGGGCCAATAAGCAAAATATTACTTTTGGAAAGCTCAATGTCATCGACATCGTCTGCTTTCACTTCATTTTTCAGTCGCTTATAATGATTGTACACAGCGACTGATAGAATTTTTTTGGCTGAATCCTGACCAATCACGTATTGATCAAGCGTCTGGTTAATTTCACGCGGAACAGGTAAAGTTGATTTAACAAGTTTAGTCGCTTCATCCCCCTGCATTTCCTCCCGAATGATATCGTTACAAAGTTCGATACACTCATCACAAATAAATACTGAAGGTCCCGCAATTAGTTTTCTTACTTCATGTTGACTTTTTCCACAAAAGGAACAATAAAGCAGTTTATCGCCACCAGATTTTTCTGACATATTTTTATCCTGACTTAATCAGATTGGTACATCCAAAATAAAAAAAATTTCTATCGCCTATTCAGCTTGCCACTTTTTACTTCATAACCACGCAAATCTACGTATTCATATGTATACACGTGCTTTCCTTTTTACTTTGGGGCCAATAACAGGCTCTCAGTTACACAGTCACTCATACTATTCGCTAACATCCTACTTACAACGCAAACCCTATTTTGCACTTTCTTCTCTATCAGTTAACACCGCATCTATCAAACCATACTTCACCGACGCCTCGGCACTAAGAAAGTTGTCTCTATCGGTATCTTTTTCAACCACTTTGACAGACTGTCCCGTATGTTTAGCCATAATTTCATTCAAACGACTCTTTAAATATAAAATCTCCTTGGCATGAATCTCAATATCGGACGCCTGCCCTTGAAATCCTCCCATTGGCTGATGAATCATGACACGCGAATTAGGCAGGCAAAATCGTTTTCCCTTTGATCCAGCTGCTAATAACAGTGCGCCCATACTTGCTGCTTGTCCGATACACAAGGTACTAACATGAGGCTTAATATACTGTATCGTATCGTAAATTGCCAATCCGGCAGATACCGACCCACCTGGAGAATTAATATAAAGGTGTATATCCTTATCTGAATTCTCTGACTCTAGAAACAAAAACTGCGCCACGATCAAATTTGCGGTAGTTTCAGTAACCGGCCCGACCAAGAAGATAACGCGTTCTTTCAATAACCGCGAATAGATATCATAAGCGCGTTCGCCCCGTCCACTGGTCTCAATCACCATCGGGATCAAACCTAGATTCTGCGGCTCAATAGTACGTTGTTCTTGATTAAAGCGCTGCATCATATCAAGCTATCTCCATTATTTGGTCGAATGTAGTTGCTTTATCTGCAACTTTAACTTGCTGCAATGCCCATGTCACCACATTATCTTCAAGCACGACCGCTTCAACTTCTTTGAGGTTATCAGGTGACGCATAATGCCACTTAATGACTTCTTCTGGATTGTCGTAGCTCTGCGCAGAATCTTCCACTATCTTGCGTACCTGTTCAGGCTGTGCTTTTAAATTATGCGTTTTTACTATTTCTGACAAGATTAATCCCAGCTTAACTCGATGCTCTGCCTTACTTTGAAACAATTCTGGTTTTATCATTGCATCATCAAATTTCATTCCTCGCGTCTCAAATTTTTGGCGCGCTTCCTGTATTAATCGCTCTTTCTCTTGATTGACCAAAACGTTGGGTGCATCAATTTTTGTCGTATCAAGCAAAGACTGCATGATCTGGTCCTTCAATTTAGATCTGCTCCGTTTAGACACTTCTCGTTCAAGATTTAATTGAATCTCACTACGCATCTTTTTAGTATCACCATCGGCTACTCCTAATGATTTGGCAAACTCATCATCCAATTCTGGCAATTTAGGAACTTCTATCTTATTGAGGGTCACTTCAAACTTAACGGCTTTTCCCGCAATTTCTTTACCATGATAGTCTTCGGGAAAAACAACTTCAAAAGATTTACCCTGATCTTTATTCATCCCAACAACTGATTCCTCGAATTGCTTCAAAAACTTACCTTCACCCACAATCAATGTGACATCTTTTGCAGCACCACCTTCAAAGTCAACGCCATCTATCATTCCGTGATAGTCAATATTAACCCGATCCCCCAGCGTTAACTCACGTTCCACTGGTTCATATTTTGTCCGTTGTTTACGTAAAATTTCAAGTGTTTTATCGACATCACCGGCATTAACTTCCACAACGGGTTGCTCAATACTTATCTGACTTAGATCACCAAGTTCTATTTCTGGATAAACTTCAAAGATGACACTAAATTCATATTGCGCATCACTCTCATCCGCCGGTTTATCTTCAAAATGCGGATACCCAGCAACGCGAATATTTTGTGTTTGCACTGCCTCATTAAAGTTCTTCTGTAGCGTATCACTCAATATTTCTTGCTTTAGCTGCGCACCATATTGCTGAGCAACTATTTTTAAAGGTACTTTACCGGGACGAAAGCCATGAATCTTTGCGCTCTTAGCCAAACGTTTAAGCCGAATCCCCAATTCTTCCTGGATTTTTTCTTTAGAAACTGAAATTATTAGGCGACGTTCCAATGCACCAAGGTTTTCTAAATTTGATTGCATTAAATTTCCTGTCTGATTAAATACTTTTAATTATTGCAATTACTGAAATGCATGACTGTAATGTTGATTCAATGCAGTATGTCCTTCAAATCACGCTCAATGGTGCGAAAGGGGGGACTCGAACCCCCACACCTTTCGGCGCCAGATCCTAAATCTGGTGCGTCTACCAATTCCGCCACTTTCGCAAACCGTCTGATTATACCTCTTTCTCCTGCCCGCTGCAGACGCACTACTTATCGCTTTGGCAAAATATTGTTTGCCCACTTATACCTTTACTATCTGGCCCCATCAAATATAAATAGGTTGACATCAATTCTTCTGGCTTAGGCAATGTATGTTTAACTTCACCTGGATGCGTCATGGCGCGTTGAGGCGAATTAACAGGCCCTGGAATAACCGCATTGATTCGCAAATTTGGTGACATCTCCCACTCTTCTGCTTGTATTTTCACTAAAGACTCAACACCACCCTTTGCAACAGCAAAACCACCCCAATAGGCAGTTGGATGATGCGCGTGAGTATTTACAGTCATAATGACGCATGCATCAGAAGCATTTTTCAATAATGGCAAACAGGCGCGCGTTAACGCAAATGGCGCCATTAGATTAACTTTTAACAATGTTTGCCATTGCTCAAACGTTTCATTCTCCAATGGAGTCGTACCGAAAAGGAAAGCAGCATTATGCAAAATACCATCCAAACGACCAAGCTGATGCGCGATTGCCTGAGCCATTGCCATATAATCCTTATCAATGGCACTTTCAAAATCAAGTGAAAAAATTACTGGTTGCGCCTTTCCAAGTGCCTCAATTTCATCATATATCCGCTCGAGCTTATCAACTTTGCGTCCATGCAGTATCACTGTGGCGCCACAATTTGCATAGGTCAAAGCTGCTGCACGGCCTATTCCCTGCCCTGCACCGGTAACCAAAATTACGCGACCCTGGAGCAAGTTCTCCGAAACTGGATAATTCTTATAATTTTTCATAAAACAGGAATTTATCACAGGATGAGGATAATATAGAAATAATAATTCATCAGGTGCGTTTATCGGCTTAGAACTCGGCTATTTTGTTGTTTTCTAGCCACTAAAATAATAAACCCCGTCGAAACGGGGCTTATAGTTACATCTAAAAATTAACAACCTTGATCTAAATGGCTTACATGTCCATGCCGCCCATGCCACCCATGCCACCCATACCGCCCATACCACCCATACCGCCGCCCATGCCACCAGCGCCACCAGATTCATCCTTAGGCAATTCGGCAACCATTGCGTCGGTTGTCAGCATTAAACCGGCAATTGAGGCAGCATTCTGCAATGCGGAACGGGTAACTTTGGTCGGATCCAAAACACCCATTGTCACCATGTCACCATATTCACCAGTCGCTGCGTTATAGCCATAATTATCCGTGCCTTCTGCCACCTTATTAACGACTACTGAAGGCTCGTCACCAGAATTGGTTACAATTTGACGTAATGGCTCTTCCAGTGCGCGCAATACAATTTTAACGCCAGCATCCTGATCATGATTAGCGCCTTTGATACCACTAATTGCTTTAATGGCGCGAATCAATGCCACGCCACCACCGGGAATAATCCCCTCTTCAACGGCTGCACGCGTCGCATGTAACGCATCTTCAACACGCGCTTTTTTCTCTTTCATTTCCACTTCAGTCGCCGCACCAACTTTAATCAGCGCAACACCACCTGCCAGCTTTGCAACCCGCTCCTGGAGTTTTTCCTTATCATAATCGCTAGTTGCTTCTTCAATCTGAGTACGGACTTGCTTTACGCGACCTTCAATGTTTCCATGTTCGCCGGCACCATCAATAATAGTGGTGTTTTCCTTTCCAATCTCAACGCGTTTAGCCTGCCCAAGTGTTTCCAACGTCACTTTTTCTAACGTTAAACCAACTTCTTCAGCGATAACTGTACCACCTGTAAGAATCGCGATATCCTCTAACATCGCTTTACGGCGATCGCCAAATCCTGGCGCTTTCACTGCACAGGTTTTCAGAATGCCACGGATATTGTTAACCACTAACGTCGCCAAAGCTTCGCCGTCCACATCTTCTGCAATAATCAACAATGGCTTGCCAGCTTTTGCAACCTGCTCCAATACCGGCAATAAGTCACGGATGTTAGAGATTTTTTTATCATGCAACAAAATATATGGATCTTCCAGTAGTGCACTTTGTTTTTCTGCGTTACTGACAAAATATGGAGAAAGGTAGCCGCGGTCGAACTGCATACCTTCAACTACGTCAAGCTCATTTTGCAGACCAGATCCGTCTTCAACGGTAATGACCCCTTCCTTGCCAACTTTATCCATCGCGCCCGCAATAATTTCACCAATTTCGGCATCTGAATTTGCTGAAATACTACCTACTTGCGCGATTTCCTTGGCTGTCGCACAAGGCTTTGAAAGTTTCTTGAGTTCTTCAACGGTTGAAATTACTGCTTTATCAATCCCACGCTTGAGATCCATCGGGTTCATCCCGGCGGCAACACACTTCATTCCTTCTCTAACAATGGACTGCGCTAACACGGTGGCGGTCGTTGTGCCATCGCCGGCCACATCGGAAGTCTTGCTTGCGACTTCTTTTAACATCTGCGCGCCCATATTCTCGAATTTATCATTGAGCTCGATTTCTTTTGCAACCGAAACGCCATCCTTGGTGATTGTAGGCGCACCATAAGAACGTTCCAGTACAACGTTACGTCCCTTTGGCCCCAAGGTAACTTTTACTGCATTCGCTAGAACATTAACCCCATCTACCATTTTATGGCGAGCTGAATCACCAAATTTCACTTCTTTTGCCGGCATAAATTTCTCCTAATTGACTAGAATGTTGTCTAATATTGTGTTTGACTGATTAGCTTTCAACCACGCCCATAATGTCTTCTTCACGCATAACCAAAAGTTCTTCACCATGGACTTTTACAGACTGCCCGGAATATTTTCCAAACAACACCTTATCCCCAACTTTTACTTCCAGCGCACGCACTTTACCGTCATCACCGACTTTTCCTTTGCCAACAGCCATTATTTCGCCTTGATCGGGCTTCTCTGCCGCACTGTCAGGAATAACAATGCCGGATGCCGTCTTGCGTTCTTCTTCCAACCGCTTGACAATGACGCGGTCATGTAAAGGGCGAATGTTCATATTTTCTTCTCCTATTTAAAATTAACAACCTGAACACTATAAAATAATTTGCTTTTTTCACTCAAGAATCATTGAAGCAACTGAGATGTGTTCGCAATAAAAAAACTATTATTAGCACTCATCACCTTAGAGTGCTAATAATAGGGTCTATTACCGGGAATTTCAAGACAATGAATAAAAAATTTTTACCAACGCGCAGCGTAAATGCCGTTTGGCATCCCTGCACGCAAATGAAACAACATGAAAATATACCGCCTATCCCAATTGCCAGCGGTCATGGAGTTTGGCTTTATGATGTCGATGGCAACGGTTACATTGATGCAATCAGTTCCTGGTGGACTAATTTATTCGGACATACCAACCCGCAAATTAACGCCGCGATCTGCGATCAACTCAACAAACTGGAACATGTCATGCTGGCAGGTTTTACGCACGAACCGGTCGTTGAGCTATCTGAACGTTTGAGCAAACTTGCGCCGGGCGCACTTGGACATTGCTCCTATGCCAGCGATGGCGCATCGGCCATTGAAATTGCACTAAAAATGAGTTTCCACTATTGGCTAAATCATAATCAACCCGAGAAAAACAATTTTGTTTGCCTGCAAAACGATTATCATGGTGAAACCCTAGGCGCACTGGCTGTCACGGACGTCGCAATATTTAAGGAAATTTATGCGCCACTATTACGCCCTAGCTCAACCGTTCCCACCCCCGACTGGCGTTATGCGTCAGTTGGAGAATCGCCTAGAGAATATGCCCAGCGTGCAGCAAATGAACTTGAGAAACATCTTCAAAAACATCATGCGGAGACAGCCGCGCTGATTCTCGAACCGCTGGTGCAAGGGGCAATGGGCATGGGAATGTACCATCCTGAATATCTTAAGCTTGCGAGACAAATTTGTGATAATTATCAGGTGCATCTAATTGCTGATGAAATTGCGGTAGGGTTTGGCAGAACTGGCGCAATGTTTGCATGTGATCAGGCCAATATTACTCCGGATTTTTTATGTCTATCGAAAGGCCTTAGCGGTGGCTATTTGCCGTTATCAGTCGTTATGACCAACGATACCATTTATCATGCCTTTTATGATGATAAAACCTCTCGCGCTTTTTTACATTCACATACACATACGGGCAATGCGTTAGCTTGTCGTGCAGCCCTTGCTACACTGGACATTTTCAAACACGACCACATCATTGAGACAAATAAAATTAAAGCCGATTACCTAAACCAGATCACACTGCCGATTTCAACTCATCCCAAGGTAACAGATTTTCGCAACTGCGGCATGATTTGGGCATTTGAAGTTGAAACAAAAGATCCTGCTTTTTCCGAAAAATTCTTTCAGGCAGGGCTAAAACAGAAACTGCTACTCAGGCCTTTAGGCAACACTGTTTATTTTATGCCGCCCTACATCATTAACGAGCAGGAAATGAAGTTACTGGCAGATGGAACATTGCACGTACTCAATTCGCTGTAATTTCTTAAATGTAAATGAAAGGCTAAAACTATGCAACTTACCTTTTTGGGCGCAGCCGGTGAAGTTACCGGATCAAGTTATTTAATAGAAACTAAACATACTCGTTTTCTCGTTGATTGCGGCATGTTTCAAGGTGGGCGCGATGCGGACCGAAAAAACCGGAGCGCCCTCAATTTTGACCCAGAATCCATTGATTTTGTGCTACTTACGCATGCGCATATTGATCACTCCGGGCTGTTACCACGACTAGGCGCATTGGGATTTAAAGGTCCCGTTTATACCACGGCCGCAACAGCTGACTTACTTCAAGTAATGCTAAAAGATAGCGCACATATCCAGGAAAAAGAAATCGAATGGCAAAACAAAAGAACCCACCGAAAAAAACACACTTTACGTCGTGAAATTGCACCACTTTATACTGTCACACAAGCAGAAACTTTTCTTAAGCAACTCAGACGTATTGATTATGATGAGGAAATAAAGCTTAACTCATCGGTGAAATGCACCTTTCGTGATGCTGGACACATTCTGGGCTCTGCCATTATTGAAGTGCAAATCAAGGACCACACGGATAGCAAAAAAATTGTTTTCTCAGGGGATCTGGGACAACCAGGCCACCCAGTTGTGCGCGACCCCACGCCTATTCATCAAGCTGATGTACTACTCATTGAATCCACTTATGGCAACCGTTTACATCGAAATATGTCTGATACATTAGATGAACTGGTTTATGCTATTAACAATACATTAGAAAATAAAGGGGGCAACATTATTGTGCCAGCTTTTACCGTTGGACGGACCCAGGATTTACTGTTCTTACTGGCTGACCTTTATCGTCAAGGTCGACTCCACGCAATGAAAATTTCTGTAGATTCACCCATGGCGCTGGCCGCAACCGACATTACACTAAAGCATATGGCACTGCTTGACAAGGAAACCACCAACATCATGCAGTGGTTAAACAAGAATGGAAACAAATTACAGATAAACTTCGTTCAAGATGTCGAAGAATCCATGCAACTTAATAAAGTTCAACAAGGTGCAGTCATTATTTCCGCCAGTGGTATGTGCGATGCGGGACGTATCAAACATCATTTGAAATACAATTTGGACCGGCCAGAGTGCAGCATTCTCCTAACTGGCTTTCAGGCTGCAGGTACACTGGGAAGACGCCTTGTCGATGGCGCTAAGCGCGTCAGAATTTATGGTCAGGACATTCCGGTGCGGGCTGACATTTACACGATTGGCGGATTATCTGCGCATGCCGACCAAGCGGGTTTAATGGGCTGGCTAAACAACTTCCAATCAACCCCAGAGAAAACATTTGTAGTCCACGGAGAACCAAACAATGCCGCTTCACTGGCAGAAATAATCAAAAAACAACTTCATTGGAATGTAACTTTACCGAAACAACATGCTTCCTTTACAATCTAAAGATCAATCACTTTCTATGTTTTTTTGCTGAAAAAAATCGCGGTGAGGTGCTGGTTTTCCGACGAAATATCCCTGCGCATAGTCAATATCCATTTTTTTAATTAGAGAAAATATTTGTTCATTTTCTACAAATTCAGCCGTAATTTTCTTACCAAATCCTCTTGCCACACTACATAATGCTTTAACCAAAATCTGATCATCAGGGCTATGAACCAAATTCCGTATAAATGAGCCATCCAGCTTAACCGCATCAACAGGGAGCTCTCTTAAATAGTAAAAAGAAGAAAAACCAACACCAAAATCATCCAGAACAAATCCGCATCCCAACTCTTTAATCTCTTTCATAAGATTCCGCGCACCTGGCAGATTTTCCAAGGCTGCTGTCTCTGTTATTTCAAATACTAGCAACGTTGGATCAACATCAAAACTAGAAAGCTCATGTTTTATCGTTGGCAATAATTCAGGATCATTAAATGCATGGGCTGACAAATTTATTGAAAATATGACCGAATGCCCCCATTGGCCAAGTTCTGCTATCAACGCAATCGCCTTTCGCAACACCATATGATCAATTACATGAATAAGCCCGGTTTGCTCTGCCGCAGGAATAAATTTAGCCGGCGAATGTATCGTGCCATCTTCGTCAAGCATGCGCAGCAGCACTTCATAATAATCAATTTCTTCTTTTTTCACATTCATAATGGGTTGCAGATAAAGCAAGAAATTATCATTCAAATGTGCATGTTCAATTTTCTCTTTCCAGTACATCAACGTATGCATATGCTCACGCACATAATCATCACTAGAAAACAGATGCCATGCGCCACGGCCAGTTTCTTTGGCTTGGTACATGGCGAGATCTGCAGCCGCCAACAAATCATGAACATTATTTCCATGTTCAGGAAATAGTGCGATTCCAATACTGGCTGAAATTTTATGTGTTCGGTTGTTTGTTACCAATTTCGCATCGTTTAGATGCACAAGAAGCTTTTTAGCAACCTCTATTGCATCACTTGCTTTTATTTCAGGAAGAATGACTGCAAATTCATCTCCACCCAGTCGACCAGTTATATCACCAGTACGAATACTATTAGATAACATATCCGAAACCTTCCTAAGTAATTCATCACCAGCCTGGTGGCCACTCGTATCATTAATATACTTGAATCGATCAAGATCAAAGAATAACAAAGCGCCGGGATGATCATATCTATCCGCCCAACCTAATACTTGCTCCAATTCCTCACTAAATCGACGCCGGTTATATAAGTTTGTCAGTGGATCGTGATCCGCCAGCCAAGCTAGATGCCCTTCAACTCTTTTGTATTCAGTAACATCAAGGCCAACGGACAATACCGCTGGATCATCTTCAGAACGCCAATCCAGATGAGAATGAAGCCAAGCAACATGACGTGTAGAACCATCCTTACAGTTAGTTATTGCCTCATGACGAAATTGTTCTCTTTGTCCAAGATGGATTTCTTCAAGACAAACCGACAATTCATGAAACCCATCTTCTGAAGCAAGTATATTGAGAAAAGGAGTTTCCTGTAACTCCTTCTCCGTATAGCGAGTAAGCATTTCTCCAAACGCATTCAATGTGATGATTTTTCCACTTGCATTCTGCGTCAACACAATTACCTGTGCCGTATCAAGCAAATGCGCAATAAAATCTCTTTCCTTGCTAAGCTCATCTCTTTGCTTAACCAACATCTTGGTTCGATAAGCAACTTTGTCTTCAAGCCTTTCCAGCTGATATGACAAAGTAGCCGCCGCCTCATAAAGAATTTCGACTTCATCCTTAAATCGTTGCTTCTGATTAGCCGAGAAAAGCAAGGAACGAAACTTCTTAAAATCTCCGTTAGCTAGAAGTGGCAATGAAAAGGC
>JAJFJI010000178.1 GCA_021774205.1 Nitrosomonas sp. | reverse complement strand
CCTCTGGCGGTGTATAACCCTATCCACTATCAAGAGTTACCTGAACTCTTTATGGATTTCATCTGTAGTCTGACAGGCAAATCACCATCAACGACAGGTGTGGGTAGCGAAGGTGCACTCACCAAAGGACCATTTAACGCCTTAAGGCCGACCCCTGATTTGAATAATGCCCTGGTATCGTTCATTTTAACGGGCTATGCTGGGTTCTCCAGTTCAGCCGGCTATGTCGGCCCGGACATGCTGGTGGAACATGATATCAGTTTATTGGTTCCAGAAATTTGGGCGCGTATTAAAGCAGAAAAACGAGATCCTCAATACCTCATAGAAAATGGTTATCTGGAGCCTTTAGAAGACTTCGAGTATGAAGGACAAACAGTTCTTGCCAGTCGTTTGGGGTACCGTATCACTGATCGTTTTGTTCACGGCTTCATGGGTAAAATATTCGATAATCCACAAGCTGTATTCACTGAGGAATTACTTAAACCGGAAATCCAAGACATGGTGCCCTTCGTTGATGGCATTAACAACATCGTCGAAGCCCAACAAAAGGTTGCAAAACAATATATTGATGATGGCAGTGTAGGCGATGCCTGCCCGCCACTACATGCTTTGATACATATTATGGCAACCGGAGAATACAACGGTAAAACTGTTCATGATGCCAGTATTCGCAAGCTTTTCACCCGAGATTCATTGTTGTCATCTGACTGGTATCGTGAACGACTGGAAATCAAGCAGAAGCGGGAAATCGCATTGTGGGAAAAACATGTGAAAAACCTCCAGGCTTTCTCTCTCCTGCAAGGGCATGAGGACGAAGCTGAAAGACTGGATATCAGTAGTCGTTTAGCCGAAGCCATTGCAAAACTGGCCTATGTCAGCAGCAGTGACTACCTCGATAGCCTGGTAGGAACCATCGGTGCCGATCCTTTACGCTCCTACCGTTGCATGAGCAGCGAGCAACAAACGGAAAACAAGAAAGTGGCATAAGTTTACGGGTTTAGCAGTACTGCCAAGTTAACGGTATCTGAGCGACAATAGCGAAATGAATAGTTCAGCGACTTTATACGCTGTACGTATATGTTTTATTTAAGTTTTAATGTTGATGGGTGGAACAACTTCTCGAATTCAAGACGATGTTTTGCCACTTTCCGGTCCGAGGGAGAAAGTCAGCCAAATATTACTTAAAATTTGGCAATACTTTCATGTGCACATGTATGTGCCAGACGATTTAACGGCAGTGGCGTGGCAGCGTGGACTGCGGCGTCAGTTTGGTCGGACACAGCAATTTGAGCTGATCAACTCGGGAACAGAAAAATTTTCCACAGATTTTAAGGTTGTTAATCCGACCTCAAACTAAGGTGTGAAGCAGAATGATCGACCCCAAAGTATTTAACGCTTATGTCACTCTAAGATAGTATAAAATCAATAAGTTATGATGTATTGGGAAATGAGGGTCAGTACATCGTATGGTGGCTGCGGTCATATCAGGTATTGAACGCAAGCGGTTGCTTACCATAGACGGAGGCGAGATATTGTTGTACGTCATACATCCATACCTGCGCTCATGGCCGAGCGCGTCGAGCTGCTTCATTGCCTGTATGTTAATGTTGGCAGGATGCGCTGGCTTCAATCCAATACCTCTGGAACAACTGCCGGCTGGACTCTCCATCGAAGCTCAGTCGCATGACGATCTGAAAGTGAATGTAGCGATACCGTCTAACAAGGACGCCGAAGCGATCTATGGCGTTAATCTGGCCGCGAAACAGATCCAGCCGGTTTGGTTGGAGGTGAGTAACCAGGGCCAGCACCCACTGTGGTTTTTACCCTCTGGGCTCGATCAGGATTATTATTCACCTGGTGAGTCAGCGTTTGCCTTCCATTCTAAAAGTAATGACGTTTTAAATGACGCCATTGACCAACATTTTCGCGAACTGCAGTTTAATAATCTGATCGCCCCTGGGACTAGCCAAGCGGGCTTTGTGCTGACCAATATGGAGGATGGTGTTAAGGTTGTGGATATAGATCTGTTGAGCCATGAAGCTGTCTATAGGTTAACCTTTTTTCAGAAGGTTCCTGGTTTCAAGGGTGATTATCAGCACGTCGATTTGGACTCACTCTACTCGCCGCAGGAAATGATCGAACCGGAAGACGAGCAAAGCCTGCGCTCACTTTTGGAATCCCTGCCTTGCTGCGCCGCCAACGGAAAAGGAAAGGCGACGGGGGATCCACTCAATATCGTACTGGTGGGTGACAGGACAGATATTTTTACAGCCTTGCTACGGCGCAACTGGCACGCTACCGAGCGATTGTGGTTACGCTCTCTTGCACGCACTGCCACCTCTTTTTTTGGCGGATCACGCTATCGTTATTCCCCTGTGAGTCCGCTCTATCTATACAGCAGGAAACAGGATATATCGTTACAAAAATCCCGTGCAAGTATTCATGAACGCAATCATATGCGGCTCTGGTTCAGTCCGCTTCGATTTCGAGGTAAGGAGGTGTGGGTGGGACAGATTAGCCGCGATATCGGTGTAAAATTCACCCTGAAGTCGCAGACCATATCCACCCATAAAATTGATCCCGATGTCGACGATGCGCGTGCAGCACTGGTGGAGGATCTGGTTTATTCCCAGAGTCTCACTGGCTATGGTGCGGTTGAAGGTGTGGGAAATGCGACCTTCTCTAATCCTCGCGTAAATCTGGTTGGGGATCCTTATTATACGGACGGTCTGCGAGTTGCTTTGTTTTTCGAGTCGCGCCCTCATAGCATTGCCGATATCCATGTGTTTGAAGATTGGATAGTTCCACGGCGTTCGGTTAGAGGGTATAGCGAGGACTATCTGGGTTCTGCCGAGTACCAGTCGGCCCTTGATCGTATCGATACCTTGTTGCGCCCAAAGGCGAAAACCCAAGCCTCAGCGGGCGTAAGCGTATCCGCCGTATTGACTAGCTCGGAGGAAAACACCGCAGTCCTCGGAATTGACCCGCTTGAGAAAGGTGTACAGGCAGTCTGGCTGGAAGTAACCAATAACACAGAACGGCAGATCGGTCTGATGAAAACTGGCGTGGATCCCGATTACTTCTCGTCCCTGGAATTGGCTTATGCTAACCATAAACCCTTCTCTAATAAGGAAAACGCCTTACTCGATCAGCACCTACAGGCCATGGATTTTCGCGGCCCCATACTGCCGGGGGCGACAGTGTCCGGCTTTGTTTTCATCAACGCAACACAACAAACGCAAGGCAGGGCGTTGGATATTGATCTTGTGGGCAACCGCTGGGCACAGAGTTTTTCATTCATGCTACCGTTGTCAGGTATGCCCATTGATAATTTCCGTAAGGAAATGGAAACCCTGTACGCGGAGAGAGAATTAACTTTTATTGAGGACGAGGCGGTATTGCACGACGCTCTGCAACAGCTTCCCTGTTGTGTATCCTTGGAAAAAGGTGATCTTCAGGGAGAGCCACTAAATATCGTGCTGATTGGCGATTTTGATGACATCACGACTGGCTTCGGACGTAGAGGTTATCGCAATACGCCCACGCAGGATCGCTATGCCTATGGTCGCCGCCAGGATTCAGAGGGTGTTAGACAGGGCCAATGGGTTGCATCCCAGCCGCATACAATTCGTTTGTGGCAAACGCCGCTGGTTTACCGTGGCAAGTCGGTATGGTTGGCCCAAACCAGCAACCGGAAGGGAGGCCGCTTTGTCCAGACTGACTTAACGGGGGAAGCCAAATCTCTCGATCCTGATGTTGATGAGGCGCGGAGAAAT
>JAJFJI010000177.1 GCA_021774205.1 Nitrosomonas sp. | reverse complement strand
GCGTACCAGGTCGATAATATCCCAGCGTGAATTCCCTTGCTGCCATTCGCGACCATAGGGGTCATAGAAATTGCGGTACAGGGTATTGCGGGTGACTTCATCGTCAAAGCGTATCGTGTTGTAGCCAACGCCGCAGGTATTCGGATGCGCCAATTCAGCATGAATCCGGCCAATAAATTCAGGTTCCGGTAGTCCTTGAGCATCTGCTATTTGTGGGGTTATTCCGGTTAACAAGCAAGCTTCCGGATGCGGTAAAAAATCCCGCGCTGGTTTGCAGTAAATGACTAATGGTTTCCCAATTTCGTTGAGTGCCTCGTCCGTGCGAAGCCCGGCGAATTGTGCTGGCCGGTCCCGTCTTGGATCGACCCCAAAAGTTTCATAATCGTGCCAGTATAAGGTTGTGGACATTGTGCTTGCTTATATTGATAAGGTTGAAGGTATGTCAGGGAAAGATGTCAGTCTTCAAGTAGTTACTTTTATTGTTTCTATTGTTCTTAAAATATAGTGCTTGATCAAACATCCTAAACAACAGCGTAATTGTTTTGCAGTTAGTCATTGCATAGAAAAATCAACTCTCAGCACCGGATTATGCCGTGTAACCGCCGTTTGCTCAAAACGATTTGCACGACACTATTTTCCAAAATACATTTATTCATAACAATATTATTCTGATTATTTCCATGAGAAAAATTTTCTTAATGGAAAGTTTGGGATTAATGCGTTTGGAAATTCGTTGATGTCCTAATCATTTATAGAATATCCTCGGCCCGATTTCGACCAGTTGATCCATTAATATCACGCCATAATTCTTCGACTCCATGACGGATCTTCACATTTCCAAGCGGTAATTTTTTCAATAATGATCAATGAGTTTATTCAATACAGCCTCTCGTTAACAAAACCTTAATGCAATGTTTGCGATGCCTTAACGTTGCCTATGTTATTTATCAATTAAGGATTGATGGATTGATTCAACTAAGCACGCTTTTTATTAATCAAATTGGGGGAATAATGAGTTATGCAAATGCAAGAAGATAAGAGAGTATCCTCAAGTGGTCAACAAACACAAGAAACGGGGCCGGTCACGCTGCCTGGATCAGCGGCTTTTCAGGCACAGTATTTTTTTCGTGATACCGCTGCAGGTTTAATAACGGGTGCCATGGCAATTCCATTATCGATTGGTATTGCGATAATGTCCGATTATCCGATAAAAATCGGATTAGCAACCGTTGCTTTTGCTTGTCTGGTTGGTTGGATTAATGCCTGGTTCAAGCCGGGTAATTTTATAGGTGCGCCCGGAATTGCCGCAGGGTTGGCGCCAGTATTGGCCTTGGGTGTGGCCACTTTTGGTTGGGAAAATATGGCATTCTGTATTTTTTTGACCGCAGCAATGCAAGCTGTTATCTGGAAATTTGACTGGCAACGGTACTTGCTGATTGCGGTGCCAGTTTATTTGGTTGAGGGACTATTGGCAGGCGTAGGGTTGAAAATTTTAATGAAATTTTCCGAATTTACTTACGAAATTCCTGAAGAATCAATTAGCGAAGAATTCTGGAATGGTGCGCGTATTCAGATGGTCGCCATTTCTACAATCGGCCTGGGCGTGTTTTTGTTCCTCTTTTCCAAGTTTAAAAATACTCAGCCTGCGATTCCCTATTTTGTTCTAATTATTGGCGGCGTATTGCTGGCGCAATTTGTCACTGTGCCCATGATTTTTGTAGAAGATATTGACCTTTACATTAAACTACCATTGCCGCAATCAGACGTAACAGTAATGATGATGGTTTATATGATATTTTTCTGCGCTATGTTGGCAATTGTTGACGTAATCGAGCAGGTGATGAGTAACGCTGCCATTGAAAAAATTGATCCACTAAAACGTAAAACTAACAGTAACAATAGCTTGCTAGCAATATGGATTGCCAATATGGGCTCAAGTTTCTTTCATGGAATGACTAATCTGGATGGTCTGGCGAAGAGCACAACGAATAAACTGGCTGGCGCAATAACTAAGTTTTCTGTTTTGGTCATCGGCTTTGTGGTTTGCTTTTTTACATTTAATACGCAATATTTGGATTATTTGCCAAAATTTGCATTGGCGGCGATTATGATGTTTACTGGTTACAAGATGATCGCTGGGCTGGCACATGTTACGAATTATGGCCCTTATGCACTAATGTTGGCGTTGATAACTGCTGGTTTGGTCTATCAGGTCGGCATTTTTGAAGGCTTATTGGTTGCTATGGCAGCACACGGTATCATTCACTTCATGGTCTACACCAAACACGATAAAATGTCAGGTAGATCTGTTGTTAAACGATATTTTGATAACCTGAAAAAAGACAGCAGGAATTTACGCTAATTTTCACGACATCATTTTTAGAGAGTAAAGAAACCAAAGTTTGCTCACGATCCGCGTAAATACTCATCAAGGATTAATCTTATGTACAAAAAAATTATGGTGGCTGTTGATGGTAGCGATACCGCTAAGCGGGCATTAATGGAAGCAGGAAATATAGCCAAAACTTACGATGCAGCTTTATGCATCGTCCACTCCATCAATCTTTCCGTTGGTGTTGACATTGAGGCCGAGAGAAAAGCTGGTGCGGAGATGTTGGAACAAGCTAAAACTTTGGTAAATGTGTCGAATACTGAGACTCGTTTTCTTGAAGCTAAGACTGAATTTGGTTTGAATGGCATCGTCGAAACCGTTGCTGCAGCCGCCGTTGATTGGAAAGCAGATCTGCTGGTTGTTGGAACAGCTAATCGACGAGGATTGCAGCGCTTTTTTGTGGGTTCTGTTGCTGAGCAGCTGATCACCGAAGTCAATTCGTCGATACTATTGGTTCGCCCACCAAAAGCATGAGGAAAAAAAACGAATAAAACCGGTTTGGGT